>JAHWJO010000137.1 GCA_019348365.1 Armatimonadota bacterium
TGTTGTGCGGGGTGATGACCGTCACGAGGTCCACTTCCGGGTTCTCCAGCAGCTCCTCGACACTCGTGTAGGTGCTAATTTCAGGATAGTCCTGCTTCGCGGCCTCCATGCGGGAAGGATCAAGGTCGCACGCGGCGACTCCCTGCAATCCCGGCGTGGCGTTCATCCAGCCGAGGTGGGCCTTCCCCATGTTGAACGCGCCGCCGTACCCGATCACCGCGCCCCGTATCACCGGTCCGTCTTCCCGATCTGCCATAAAGCACCCCTTCATTATTTATTCACCGCAGAGGCGCGGAGAACCCCTGACGGGGTGAAGGAGTGAAGAGGTGAAACTTCTCCTCACCGCAGGTGAACACGGATAAAGATCGATTCAACCGCTGATCACGCTGATGAACCCCTCATCCCGTTACCCTGTCACCCTGTCACCCCGTCACCTCTCTGTATTGAAATCCCCCCGGCGGTAGAGGATGATGACCGCCACGATGAGCGCGAGGATGCCGATCCGCCGCAGGAGGACGAACGGCCCGCCCAGCAGCCCGATGATCCCGCTCAGGAGCCACCACCCGCACAGCGCGGCCATGGTGAACCAGACGTTCGCCAGGGGCTTCCCGGAATTCTTCATCGCGTTCGACCAGGAAACGGCCGTGGAGAGCGCCATCAGAAGTACCCAGGCCCACAGGGCGAGGATTTCATTGGGCGTCAGGTTGACGGGGGCGGTCGGAAACATCTCTCCTTACCTTTCGATCCGGACCCTGCCGGATTCCTTGCGGTCTTCCTCCGCTTCGTCCGTTGCATCATTCTCCGATGCATCCGTTGCAGCGTCCGGCGCGCGATCCGTCGGGTCGGGCCGGAACCCCACCGGATGGTGCCGGGGGTCGGGGACGGCGAGGAGCATGAGGATCGCGGCGACGGCGGCGGCGGCGGACAGCGCGAAGACCCAGCCGTACCCCACGCTCTTCGCCAGCATCCCGCCGAGGAGGGGGAACAACCCCCGCGCCGGAGCGACCGCCAGCGCCCGCACCCCCTGGAAGGTCGCGACCTTCGTCTCCCCGGCGAATTCGAGGGTGATGTTGAACATCCCCAGCTCGAACGCGCTGAAGGCGATCCCCGACAGGAAGAATACGGCGTAGAACAGGAGGAGCGACGGCGCAAAGAGGGCCAGCAGCGGCGCGGCGAGCATGAACGCGGCGGAGAACTGGAGGGTCCGCCGGTTGCCGAACCGGTCGCTGACCGCGCCCCAGACGAACCCGCCGATCACCCCGGCGGCGAGGAGAGTCATGGTGAAGCGGCCCACCGCCAGCGGCCCCGCCCCGAACCGGCTCATCGCGTAGACGGTGTAGAAGGCGGCGGCCGTCCCCGCGAACGCGAACAGCCAGTCCGCCACGATCAGGCGCAGGTAGCCTGGATGGCGGCGCAGGATGCCTTTCGTTTCGGAGAGGTAGGCTCGGAAGTTCGGGTGATGCGGCGAATCGAGGGCTTTCGGCTCCCGGATCCAGCCGAGCGGGACCACCGTAACGGCCAGGACGACGAACCCGATCAGGAAGCAGAGGGTGAACCCGACGCGAGTTCCATAACCTTTCAATAGCCACGCCGCCAGCTCTGCGCCGCCCATCGCGATGAGGGCCGCCACCGCGCCGGAGATGCCCCAGTACCGGCCCCGCACGTCCACCGGGATCGTTTTGGTGAGCAGGGTGGAATAACCGGGCATGTTCGTGCCCATGGCGACGGCGTTCGCCCCGATGCAGAGGAAGAATCCGGCGAGCAGCAGGCCGGGGGCGGTCCCCGCGAGGAAGAACGTGAGCGGGGCGAGCAGGCCCATCGCGATCCGCTCGAACCACGCGATCCGGAGGACGACGCGCCGCTGGATCTGCCGCCGCTCGGTGAGCGGCGCGACGAACAGCTGCGGGAACAGATAGCCCAGCGAGAAGACCGCCGGGATCAAACCGACGAGGATGTCCCCTCCCCCGAACGCCTTCACGAAGTAGGGCAGGAGCGTCTGGGCGGAAAAGAAGCTCATTCCCAGCCACCAGCCCATCGCGTCGATGAAGAACGCGGCCAGGTTGAACCGGAGGTGACGGCGGACGTACGCCTCGCGGGAGGGGTCGGGGGGTAGGGGATCGGGCTCGGAAGTCGGAGGGTTCACCCGATTAGTTTAGCCCCCGGAGTATCGCCCGTCAAAGTCGATCCGACTCCTCGGCAGGACCCTGTCTTTCCCCGGATTTCGCGGATTGCAATCGGCTTTAAAGGAGCGCGAACTCTGCGGAGTCGGGGCTTTCCCGCCATTCAGACCCAGCTTTAACGAACGACAGGCCCGGTTTTCAACGCCGGGCCTGTCTATGAATTCCCACTGAATTCCAAAATCCCACGCGTTGATTGGCACAACGCCGGCCCGATGACGGGCTTCAGGGGCGTGGCCCGCTACATGGAGGCGTGAGGTCCCATCGGCTGGGCGGCGAGGAACAGGTCGTAGAGCTTGCTGTTCCGCCACGCCATCTCGGCCACTTTGCGGGAGATTTGCTGGCCCTCGATGACGATGGGATCGCCGTCCCGGTCCGTGATCTCCCGGTCCGAAAACTTGCCGATCACCAGGGGCAGGATCTCGTCCTTGTTCCCGTGGAACAGGTCCCGCATCTTCTGATGTTCAGGCGGGGCGGGAGTGAAGACGGCGGGCTCTTCGCGGATGTCTCCCGAAATCTCTTCCGGCAGGGCGACGGACTCCATCGCAAACAGCCTTTCCAGCTCCTCATCCGCTTCCATCGCCTCCGAGGGGAACTCCGGCATCACGCAGGACGGAATCGGGCTGGAGAATGCGACGGGGGATTCCGGTACAGGCAAGAATTCCTCCTGGGCCGGAGAGACCGAATTCGCAGACCTGGCGGACTCAGAAGAAGAAGCAGCCACCTGAGCCGGGGGATGAGCTTCCGGCGGGACGGGGACAGCGATCTCAGGCGTTGGGGAAGAGAAAGTTACATTCCGGTTTTGTTCCGGAGCCCCTTGGGAGAGCGCTTCTTCCAGACGAATGACTTCCGCGAGAGTATCCGCCACGGTCATAGGTCCGTTCTCTTCCCGCTCCCGCACTGAACTCCGGTCGAAGGGCTCGGTGGAAAAGCCGGAGCACACCGGTTCCGAATCGGCTTTCGGATCGATCGGCGCCGCCGTGAGGGGTGCCGCCTCTTCAAACGCCGGTTCCATGTCCACCGGGGCCGGGTGGGATTCAGCCGGGTGGGATTCAGCCGGGTGGGATTCAGCCGGGTGGGATTCAGCCAAGAGGCTTTCCGAGGGAGACGGGGAGAGATCCAACATCAACGGGAAATACGGCGTTTCGTCGGGCCGGGAGAGCGCGTCAGGCGCGGGAGCGGCATTGATCAAGTCAGCCGGATCGACCACTGAGGCGGTCGCCGGAATGATCGGGGGCGGCTCGACCGGAACAGTAGTCGTTTCAATCGCAACAGTAGTCGTCTCGACCGGAACAGGGGGCGCCTCCACCGGAACAGGGGGCGCCTCCACCGGAACAGGGGGCGCCTCCACCGGAACAGGGTCCATTTTGATCACCGGAACAGGGTCCATTTTGATCACCGGAACAGGGTCCGCTTCGGGAAGGGAGAGTGCCGGGGAGGGAGAGACGAAAACCGCCGTCGATGTGGAAAGGTGGAAGGGCAGGGGCAGCGCCTCCCGGCGGAACAGCGCCAGGGCTTTCCCCGAGCTCGCCAGCGCGTCGTGCGGGACGACGAACGGCTCCTCATCATACGGCTCCAGAAGGAACGACAGCACCTGCGCGCTCCGCTCATCGAAGCTGTGCGCCGTGAACCGTCCCAACCGCTGCCCGTCGCTCGTCCAGGCCTGCCGGTAGAGCGGGTCGCGGTGAAGGTTCAGGAACGGCTGAAGCTCGGCATGAGTGGAGAGGGGCCGAACCGCCCCGGCGGCATGGAGCAGGATGAGGTCCGGGCCGAACTCCATCACGTCGGAAAAGAGGCACGCTTTTTTTCCGATGAGGCGGCTCTCCGCGGAGATCACCAGGCCCACGATACGGTTGTGCACGGGGTCGGACAGGAAATGGGTGGCAACGCCGACCTGCTCCGCGTCATCGAAACCGATGAGCGGCAGGCCGATACAGGATTGAATCTCTCTCATAATATATCTCGTTGGAGCGGCATGGGTGCGAAATGACTGGACAACGGTGATCCCCTCGCCCATGTTGTTCCATAAGAGGAGAAGAAATTGCCGGGTCGTTGTAGAGATTCAAGGCGTATTTCCCGGCATGAGGACCGATGCGCGTGTGAAGCGGTGAAGGCTTGCGTTAAAGGCATCATGTACACGCGGCAAGGGGAATTCAAAAGGGAGAGGAATCGATAGTTGATTCCTCTCCCTTTCGGATGGACGTACCGTGATGGGATTTTACGATCAGGTGACCGACACAAAATCCGTCAGGATGAAATGGTACGCCTGCTCGTCCTCATCCCATTCGGCCTGGAGCCGGGCGGGGTAGCGCGTGGAGATGCCCACGACCTGCGGCGCCGGGATCGCGAGGGAGAAGCTCTGCTTCTGGAGGAGCTGCTGGCGGGTGACCATCGGTTCGAGGAACGTCAGGCGCCCGCCGTAATAGCCGAGGACCATCGTCCGGGTGAAGGTGTTTCCCGGCGCGAAGTCGCTCCCCGGACTGGCGTGGAAACCCATTTGTGGGACGCATGAACCGGGGGCGGTGGGGGGAGGCAGCGCGTATCCCTGGGGGATCCGGTTCGCTTCCGGAGCGGTGGTATCCGTGCAGTTGATCGCCTGGACCTGCGCGGGGGTCTGGTTGTAGAAATGAATATCGAAATGAGGGACGGTGTAGACCCCCTGCGGCGGGTGGCCGTGCTCGTTCCAGCCGATGTTCAGGTGATTCACGAAGGTCTGGGCGCTCACCTGCTGCGGGAAGTTGAGGACCGCCATGGTCTCCGGACCATGCCCTGAAGCGTTCTGGATCGAAGTGAGCGGAAGGGTGAAGCCCACCTGCTCCACCGTGCCCTCATCCGAGAGGGCTGCCCATGTCGTCACCTGCCCCCCGAAGTAGTTCTGGGACTGCCCGGTCACGATCTCCGGGTCGTCGTCATTGCCGCCGCAGCCCGACAGGGCCAGCATTCCGATCGCCAGCAGGGCCATGACTCCCATGGAAGCGATCTTACGGGAAAATCTCATCGCGTTTGTTCCTCCTCAAAGATAATTCCTGTGAAGCATCTGTAATCTGAGTTTGATCCTGGTGTCGGGAATTCATCAAGACTCTTGTGGGATGAAGAACCGGTTTGCACAAAAATGCATCCGTTTAGCCCCTGAACGCGCGAAGATGGAACGGGTTCGGGTCCGTGGAGTTCCCCCGGTGAACCCCTGGATCTCTCATTCGGGGAGATTCGAGGGGCGCTTCCGAACTCCTTGATTCCTGACGCAGAGTTCCTCGCATATTTAACCTCTCATCGGAGAGAACCGCGATGACTCGGAAATCCCTTTACGCCTGGGATTCCCGCCTCTACGACGGGCGGCACTCCATCATCACCCGCTACGGCGAGGAGATCGTAGCCGGGATGCTGTCTCCCCGGGCCGGGGAGCGCATCCTGGACCTCGGATGCGGCACGGGACACCTCACGAATCAGATCGCCGAATCGGGCGCGGAGGCGGTCGGGTTGGACGCTTCCCCGGCGATGGTGGAGGAGGCTCGCCGGAACTACCCTCGGCTGGAGTTCGTGCAGGCGGATGCCCGCGACTTCCGGTTCGACGAGCCGTTCGACGCCGTCTTCTCGAACGCGGCCCTCCACTGGATCCAGCCTCCGGAGCCGGTGATTGCGTGCGTCGCCGCTTCCCTGAAAGAGGGCGGGCGGTTCGTGGCGGAGTTCGGGGGGAAGGGGAACATCCGGCTCCTGATCGGCGGAGTCCGGCGGGTCATGGCGGCGATGGGGCATCCGATGGAGCCGGAGCGGATGCCGTGGTACTTTCCCGGCATCGCGGAGTACGGGACGCTGCTGGAGCGGCACGGACTGTCCCTGGTCTACGCCGCGCTCTTCCCCCGCCCCACCCCGCAGGAGGGCGGCGAATCCGGCCTGCGAAGCTGGATGGAGATGTTCGGGCAGACGTTTCTCTCCGCCGTGCCGGAAGCCGAGCGCGTGGCGTTCTTTCAACGCCTGGAGGAGGAGCTGCGCCCGACTCTCTTTCACGAGGGAGCATGGCGCGTCGATTACCAGCGCCTCCGCTTCGTCGCGGTGAAAGCTCCCCTGGGGTAAAGGGGAGAAACTTTCCCCGGCGACTTAAATCGCGGAGTGGGAACGGACAGTTGATTAGCGGCCCCTGATCCGGCAAAATAGGAGAAGGTGAGGGATTCGAGCAGCGATTCCTCTTGCCTGCCGGCCCCTGGGCCTTTCAACTTTGAATTTACTTCAACTTAACAGATAAAACAGACGGAACGATACCGGCAAATCGTAAGGAAAAGTCGTATGAATCGCCCCCAACCCGGAAAGGAATGGAACCGCCGCCCTCGCGTTCGCCCCTCCCTTCCTGAGCAGATATCCCACGGGAGCTCGATTATCTAGCTCCGCTCGGCTCGCCCCTCTCCACCCATGCGAGAGGATCGAGAAGCGCGGAGCGCCCCCGCCGCGCCGATGACTCTCCCGGCGCGATCTGCTTCCCCTCCGTTCACCCCCCCGGCCCGGAGCCGCGCGTCTTCCAGTGCAACCGTCCTCCTGCGAATATGCAGGGAGGACTCCGCGATGAAGCCGCCTGGCCCTCCCGCCCCCGGCAAACGGTTTGAACGGACCCTCCGGATACAAGGGTGCTGAAACCATCATGGACTACAAATCGACGCTGAACCTCCTGAAAACCGATTTTCCGATGAAGGCCAACCTGGCCTCGCGTGAGCCCGCCCTCCAGCAGCGCTGGGAGGAGATGGGCCTGTACCAGAAGACGCAGGAAAAAGACGCCCCGCGCGGCACGTTCCTCCTCCACGACGGCCCGCCCTACTCCAACGGCGACGTTCACATCGGCACCGTCGTGCAGAACAAGGTCCCCAAGGATTTCATCGTGCGCTACCGGACGATGCGGGGTTTCCGCTCGCCCTACGTACCGGGGTGGGACAATCACGGCCTCCCCATCGAGAACAACGTCTCGAAGGAGTTCCTCCAGAAGAAGCAAACCCCCACTAAAGCCGAGTTCCGCAAGCGGTGCCGCGAGTACGCCGCGCACTGGGTCGGCGTCCAGCGCGAGCAGTTCCGCCGCTTCGGGATCACCGGCGACTGGGAGAACCCCTACCTCACGATGTCCCCGCAGTTCGAGGCGACCATCGTTCAGGTCTTCGGGGAGCTGGCGGAGAAAGGCTCCATCTACCGGGGCCTCAAGCCGATCCACTGGTGCCCCACCGACCGCACCGCCCTCGCGGACCACGAGATCGAGTACGAGGACCACGTCTCCCCTTCCATCTACGTCCGGTTCCCCCTGCGGGACGACCCCGGCGGCGTCTTCGAGGGGCTGGAGAATCCGTACACGGTTATCTGGACGACGACCCCCTGGACGATCCCCGCGAACCTTGCGGTGGCGGTGCATCCCGACGCGGATTACGTCGTGCTCAAGTGGGGCGACGCGCATTACCTCGTGGCGGACGCTCTGAAGAACCCCGTCGCGCGGCTGCTGGTGGAGGACGCCGACGCGCAGGCCGTCGATGCGCCGGAAGGCTGGCCCGAAGGCGACGCGGAAGCGCTGGCGTCGGCGGGCCGAAACGCGCTCGTCGTCCGGCGGCTGAAGGGCGCAGAACTGGAAGGGCTGAAGTTCACCCACCCCCTCGCCGGAACGCACGATTTCTACGACCGCGAGAGCCCCGTCGTCCTCGCCGACTACGTCACGATGGAGACGGGGACCGGCGTGGTTCACACCGCCCCCGGCCACGGGCGCGAGGACTTCATGACGGGCCAGCGGTATAACCTGCCCATCCTCAATCCCGTCAACGATGCGGGGGTCTTCACCGCTGAGGCGGGGCCGTTCGAGGGACTGGACCTGAAGGCCGGGAACAAGGCCGTCATCGAGGGGCTGAGTGAGGCGGGAACGCTCCTCCACCGCGAGAACTACGCGCACAGCTACCCCCACTGCTGGCGGTGCCACAATCCCGTGATCTTCCGCGCCACCACCCAGTGGTTCCTCAGCATCGACGACAACCGCCTTCGCGAGCGGGCGCTGGAGGAGATCCATAACGTCAACTGGTTCCCGCCGGAGGGCGAGACCCGCATCACCGCGATGGTGGGGGGCCGCCCCGACTGGTGCCTCTCCCGGCAGCGGAGCTGGGGCGTGAACCTGCCCGTCTTCTACTGCGAGGGGTGCGAGGAGGCCGTTGTCACGCCGGAGACCATCGCGAGCGTGAAGGCGCACGTCGAAGCATCCAACGCCGACGTGTGGGTGGGGAAATCGGCGGCGGAGCTGCTGCCCGACGGCTTCACATGCCCCCACTGCGGCGCGGGCGAGTTCCGCAAGGAAGACGACGTGCTCGACGTCTGGTTCGACTCCGGCTCGACCTGCCGCGCCGTGCTCGAAAACCGGCCCGAGCTGCGCTACCCCGCCGACCTGTACCTGGAAGGGAACGACCAGCATCGCGGGTGGTTCAACTCCTCGCTCATCGTCGGGGTCGGCACGAAGGACGAAGCCCCGTACCGGAACGTCGTCACCCACGGCATGACGGTGGACGAGGAGGGAAAGAAGCTCTCGAAGAGCAAGGGGAACTTCATCCACCCGTTGAAGATGGCGGACCAGTACGGGGCGGACGTGCTCCGGCTCGCATCGGCGTCGTACGACTACTTCTCGGACATGCGGCTCGGCGAGGAGGCGCTGAAGGTCGTCGGCGACAGCTACCGCCGGTTGCGGAACACCTTCCGTTTCCTCCTGGGGAACCTCTCCGACTTCCAGCCGTCCGACCATGCCGTGCCCTTCTACGAGATGGATGAGATGGACCGGTGGATCCTCCATCGGCTGAACGAGATCGTCGAGTCCGCCATCGACTATTTCGACCGGTACGAGTTCCACCCCGTCACGACGCAGTTGCTCAACTTCTTCAGCGTGGACCTCTCGGCGTTCTACCTCGACGTGCTGAAGGACCGGCTCTACATCGAGGGGGCGGACTCGCCCACCCGTCGGAGCGCGCAGACGGCGCTCTGGACTCTCGCTCACACGCTCACGCGGCTGCTCGCGCCGGTGCTCGTCCACACGACCGAGGAGATCTGGGGCTACCTGCGGGAGAGCGATCCCGGCCTGGCCGAGAGCGTCCACCTCGCGGCGTTCCCGGAGCCGGCCCCGGAGTGGCGGGACGAGGAGCTGGCCCGCCGGTGGGCCGTCCTCGCCGAGACGCGCGACGAGGTGAATAAGTCCCTGGAGGCCGCGAAGAACGAGAAGCGGATCGGGCAGCCACGCGAGGCGCAGGTGGACCTCCGCGCGGACGGCGCCCTCTACCCCCTCCTCGACCGGTACCGCGACGCGCTTTCGGCGATCTTCATCGTCTCCGCCGTGGATCTCAGCGAGGCCGGGGAAGGGGAGCCGCTGGCGGTCTCGGTGTCGCCGGCCCGGTGCTCGATCCGCGGGGGCTGTAGGTTGGG
>JAHWJO010000138.1 GCA_019348365.1 Armatimonadota bacterium
TGCTGGGAGAGGGGAGCCGAAGGAAGAATTTTGAGGGGAAGGACCTCGTTTGTACCGTACGGGGATGAGATTACCTCCGATGTACTGTACGGGAATGAACTTCCCTCCGAAGAAATTCATGATCTGAATAGCCACCCCTCTCCCAATGCTGGGAGAGGGGCCGGGGGTGAGGGCCGCTGCCTACTGCCCGCTGTCTACTGCCTACTGGTCCTCAGCTTTATCCTCTCCGTCACATCCGTCGGGGCGCAAACGCCGCCTCCCGAACCGCCTCCGGCGCGGGTCCGCACCCACGCGGAACCCGTTCCCTCCCCCTCCCTCCCGCTCTCTCCCAGTCGGCAGGACCGCCTCCAGACCGGCAGAATCGAGGGACTTCCATCGGTGACCTCGTCGGTTCAAAACCCTTCTCCGTCACGTCCGCAGCAGGATCGGATCGGGGTGAACCGGGGCGCACAGATGCCTCCCCCGCGCGTCGTCGTCTTCGTCATCGACCGGGTGACGCTGGAGGATCTCTTCCGCGCCCAAGCCCCCCACCTCCAGCGATTCTTCCGCCGGAATGCGGTCGGGTTGATGAACTTCGCATCGGCGCAGGGCCGCACCGTCGAGGGCTCGTACGCCACTCTGAGCGCGGGGATGCACGCCGTCGCACCCGAGGAAGCCGGACTCTTCCGCAGCGCCGTGGAAACCTACGAAGGCGGGACCGCCCGGAACGCCTTCCTCCGGCGAACGGGGATGCGCGCCGGGGCGGGGACGGTCCTCAACCTCGGCATCGCGCCGCTGCTGAAGCTGAACCAGGAACGCCGCACCGGGGCGGCGGTGGGGGCGCTGGGCGCCTACGCCCTCCACGGCGGCCCGACCGTCGCGCTGGGTAACAGCGACGCGCCTCTGCCGGAGGAGCCCCCCCTGCGCTTCGCCCCACTCCTCGCCATGCGGCCCACAGGGATCGTGGATCGCGGCGACGTTTCCCCCCGCCTCCTCCGTCCCGACCCGACCGCGCCGTACGGGGTTTCCACCGATCCCGCGAAGCTGGAGGCCGTCTTCCGCCGCGATGCGCCCGGCGCATCGCTGGTCGTGGCGGACCTGGGCGAGACCACCCGCGCCCACGCGTACCGGGACCTCGTGTCGGAAGACGTGTACCGACAGCACCTCCTCCGCGCCCTCTCCCGCGCGGATGCCCTTTTCGCCCGGCTCATGCGGCATGTGGATCCCCGCCGGACGCGCGTCCTCGTCCTCACCCCGTTTCCGCCGCTCCCGCGAGGAGGGAAGGAGAACGCGGTGGCCCGGCTCGCGCCCATCGCGGTGAGCAGCCCCGATCCCGCGCTCCTCTCTTCCGGTACGACCCAGGGATCGGGCCTCGTGGCGAACATCGATGTGGCTCCCGCCATCGCGAAGATGTTGTGGGAGTCCGCCGGACGCTTCGAGTTTGCCGGCGTTCTGGCCACTTTCCCGGCGCGGCCCGAGGCGGAGATGACGGGATCGCTCTTCACCGCCCACCCGACCGCCGATTCGCTTCGGTATCTTCGCCGGCTGGATGCGGCGGTGGAGGCGCAGCGGCTGGCCGCTTCCGGGGGGTTCCTGGTCGCCGTTGCCGCCACCGAGATCCTGATGGCGGGAGCGGCCCTGGCCCTTGTTCTCCGGCGGGGGCGGCGGAAGTACGGGCAGCGGCTGCTGGGCCGTTTCTGCCTCTGCGCCGCCGTGACCCTCACCCTGGCGATGGTCGTGGCGGGGGAGCAGATGCCGGGCAGCGTCCGGAGCCTGGCGCTGATCACGTTCGGGGTCTGGCTGGCGCTGTCGCTGGTCTTCCTCGTCGTGGGCCGTCTCGCCGTGCCCACCGCCATGCTCGCGACGGGACTGGCGCTCCTCGCCGACCTTTACACCGGCGGCCTGGGGCTCCGACTCTCCCCCCTGAGCGATTTCCCGATCATCGGCGTGCGGTTCCACGGCCTCGCGAACGAGTACATGGGGATCGTCATCGGCGCGATCCTGATGAGCGCGTGCATGCTGCCGGACCTCATCCCCCGGCTGAACTCCCGGGCCGGGCGGGGGATGATATTATTCCTCTTTGGGGCGGCGGCGGCATCCATCGGGATTCCGACGCTCGGGGACAACGCGGGAGGATTGATCGCGGCGGTGATGGCGTTCGGATCGGCGGGGCTGCTCCTCTACGGCCTGCCGATTCGGGGGAAGAACCTGCTCGGCTTGCTGCTGCTCGCCTTTTGTGTCCTGTGGATACTGGCTGCGCTGGACAGCACCCGATCCGGCCCCAGCCACTTCGGGCGGAGCGTATTGATGGCGCGGGAGGAGGGGATCGGGTACCTGCTGGAGATCATCGGCCGGAAGATCGCCCTCAACGTCCGGATGATGTTCGATCCCCGCTCCCTTCTGGTCTACGTTGGAGCCGGGGCGCTGGCGTACTTCGCCTGGAAGGGGCAGCGGGAGCGCATCCGGTCGGTGCTCTGGGCACGGCCGGGCCTCTCCCTCGGGATTCGGGCGGCGTGGGTGGGAGCGGCGGCGGCGTGGATTTTCAACGACACGGGCGTCATTCCGGCGGTGATGATTCTGGCGGCGGCGCTGGTCGGCCTGCTGGCGGCTTGGCTGGAGGAGCCGGAGCGCCGGTACGCCCCGGATTTCATCCCGCTCGAACTGAGCCGGGAAATGTAATTGGGGAGTTGGGGAGTTGGGAAATTGGGGAGTTAGGGAGTTACTGTTGCCCTTCATATCGGGACAGGAAAGACTCCGCTCCGTTGCAGGAGATGAACAGAGAGACCCAACTCCCCAACTGAGGCTCACCCCCACCACCCCGAGCCGCCGGGGATCGACCGTGGGCCGCTTCGAAAGCCATGTGGCGACAGGGCTCACATCGGACGCGCTCTGGAAGGGGTTGGGATTAGGCAGATCAGGCTCCCCCCGAGGGACGCGGGCGTTGGGAAGCGCGCTTCGGCCCGACGGCCTGGACCTGCTGCCGTGCCGCTTCGACCTTCTCCCGCGCGGCTTTAAGCAGGGGTTCGGGCTTGCCGTCATGCTCCATATCCGCCAGGGCGCTTTCGAGAGCTTTTTGCCGCTCCTCCAGGCTCATGCTTCCCTCTCTTTTCAGCCTTTCGGTCGTGTTCGTCGTGTCCATGGAACCTCCTCAGAATTCGTGATCTGTTCCTTTATGGCTCCATTGGAAGGGAGATGAAACCTGTTTCTGCGAATGGAATGTGTGTCTCATCCGACAACATCCGCGAATCCATGATTCTGTCAAAACACCCGCCGAATGGATCCTAAAAAGAGGGTTCAACTGTGGCAGGAAAGGGAAATTCAACCCACAGGAGAAGGAACCTCCCTCCTGATAGCGGAGGGAGGGAACGATCAGTTCGAGGGGATACAGATGATACACACATCGAAGACCGCTCATCCGGGCGAGCCCGTTTTGGTGCAGCCCGGAAAAGGCCATCCCGTCCTGGTGGCGGATGACCATGAAGACGCGCGCGAAACCTTGACTCTCATGCTGGAGGCGCTGGGATTTGAGGTGATGCAAGCCCAGGATGGCCGGGAGGCGCTGACAATGCTCGGCAGGGGGCCTCTCCCGCGCATGATACTGCTGGATATGATGATGCCCGTCATGAACGGGTGGGAGGTGCTGTATCAGCTTCAGGACGACCCGAAGCTCGCCCGGATCCCGGTCGTGGTGCTGTCGGGCGTGGCGGACCTGGAGCGGATGGAAGAGGAGGAAGGCAGCCCGGTCGTGTTCCTCCAAAAGCCGGTGGACCCCACGACCCTCCTGCACGTCCTGGAACATTACTGCGCCGGCGCGCCCGCCTGAAAGTCTCACTCCCCCCGGTCGTCGAGCCTCATAGCTTTCTCATCGGGGGAGTGGGTGTACCTGTTAACTCCCGTGTCTATTCCAGCTTACGGAACCGAAGGTTTCGCACGGCCTCGGTCGTGAGGGTAAACCCCGTGATCCGCTGCCGCGCGTCATGCAGAAACTCCACGGCTCCCAGGGCCGTATCGAACCGATTCGGGGTCAGGGGAGTCATCGGGGCTTCCGCTTTCCCTCCCCGGAGGCGAAGCTTCCCGTCTCGCTCCTGGATCGTGTAGAGGACTTCCAGCTCCTCACTGAGATAGCGCCCTTCATAAGCGCGGAGTTGTTGGGGACTGAACCGGAGGGGCCGGTTCCGGATTCCCGTGCGCGTCCCTTCTTCGGCGCTCCGTACGACGGAAGGGGACTCTCCCTTCTCGGGTTTCGCAAAGCGGTAGGAAGTGACGGCGGAAGTCTCTACCACGAATTCGATATCGGAGCGGGGGATCAGCCCCACCGGGGGGGATCCCGGCGTTCGCACGTACAGCCGGCCCTCTTGATGAAGGAACTCCCGGAAGAAGTTGTGGCCGAACCAGAACTCGCCCGCGTACGCGTCCAGGAGTTCGGGAGCGACCTTCGCCGGGGGAATGGCCTCCGCTGGAGGGGTCGCCTTCGTCTCGGGCCGGAAATCCTCCTTCAGAAAGAGGTCCGCGACGGCAAACGCCAGGGGGACCGTCGGAAGGCTGCTCACGTTGGCGAGCAGAATGACTGAGAACCGCTGCCGGGGAAACCGGAGGTAGTAGGAACGAAACCCGGCGTCCCTCCCCTCATGTTCAAGGAGCGGCAGCCCTTTATACCCCCCATATTGCAAGCCGGAAGCGTACGGGATCTCCCTCCCGTTCACAAGCCTGCCCTTTTGGAGCATGGCCCGGAGGACCGCCTTCCCCCCGACTTTCCCTTCGTAAAAATTCCGGTCCCATTTCGCCATGTCCTCGACGGTGGTGAAGAGGCCCGTCGCCCCGACGGTTCCGAAATGGAGGATCGCTTTCCTGAAGCCCCCGCCCTCCGCCGGGGTGTAGGAGTACGCCCGGCCGGGCACGATCTCGCCATGGTCGTCGTGGAAATGGGTGGAGTCCATGCCGAGCGGCTGGAAGATTCGCTCCTTCGCGAATACCCGGAGCGTCTGGCCGCTGACGCGCTGTACGATCCGGCCCAGCAGGGTGTAGCCGGTGTTGGAGTACTGGTACTCCGTTCCCGGCGCGAAGTTCAGGGTTCTCTGCCGCCCGATCAGTTGAAAAACGTCCTCCCCGGTGATCACGTCCTCCATCCTCCACCCCGCCAGGGAGAGCAGGGCCCACTGGTCCCGCAGGCCGCCGGTGTGGTGGAGCAGGTGGCGGATCGTGAGGGGCTTCCCGAAGTCAGGGAGATTGGGAAGGTGCCGCCTCACCTCGTCCTCCAGCGAGAGCTTCCCTTCGTTCGCGAGGAGATGGATCGCGAACGCCGTGAACTGCTTGGAGACCGAGGCGATGTGGAAGGGCGTCTGCGGGGTGATGGGAGCGGGATATTCCAGGTTCGCCCGGCCGTACCCCCGCCCGTAGAGGATCTTGCCGTCCCGGATCACCGCGAGGGCACATCCGGGGGAATCGGGCCGGTCCCACTCTGAAAACAGTGCGTCGATCTCTTTTACAGGGACGGCGGGATGGGCTTCGGCGGCCTGGGCTCCGCATGCGAAGGTGAGCAGAGAAGCCACAGTGAGAAAGAGGGCCAGGGGGAACATCACGCGCATGAAAGATCCTTTGCAGGAAGACGGGCAGAAGGACGGTCACCTGCCTCGGGACGAAGGGGGGATTCCTGCTGCACGATTATTATCTCGCATTCCATAGACCTTACCGGGTCGGCAGGGGAACCGTGATTGGCTCCTGGGGCTCGAAGGCGTTGCTCGGGAGGTACAGGAGACTCAACGGCGTCAGGCGGGCTTCCCCCAGGCGGATCGCCATTTCCTCCCAGAGGAGGGGCTGTTTCTGCAGCCGCCGTGAGGACTTGAGCTGCCAGGGCCGCCGGACCTCCAGCCAGTACAGGTCGCCGAAAAAACTCTGTTTGTGAGAATTATCCTCTTTGATCCTGACTTTTGCCAGGGCGCGGGGCTTCCGGCTGTTCGGAATGGAACGAACCTCCATCTTCTCCAGCTTCATCTCCCATTTTAGCGGGCCGCTAGGGGAAGGGAAGCTCCCCCGCTGCACCTGTTTCTCCTTCTCCCCGGCATGGAACGTGATCTGCTGAAGGGCGGAGACGGGCGCTTCCCGCAGATGGAAGCGGACCTTCATGGGAGCGCCCTTCTGCACGGCTTTCGAGGCGAGGGTCTCGAACTGAAACGGTGCACCGCCGGCTGGAGGAGCCCACAGCGCCAGATCGCCCTGATGCATCACGAGGGACGAGACCGCTTCGGAGCGGAGGTTCGAACCGGGAACCCAGCCCTCCACCCGGGTGAGGATCTCCGGCCACAACTCGTACATCTTGCGTCCCCCGGCTCCGGATGCGGGGGAGAAGAGTCGCCCATCAATGAAGACGTGCGGCCCCGTATCGCTCCAGCGATTGTCCCCGGCCCGGGAATCGGGGACGTTGAGGATCCGCACCCGGTCGATGACGATCCGGGCCGACCCGAGAGAAAAGGCGTGTGGACTGCGGCTCTCCCGCATGGGCGGGCCGTACTGGTCCCGGATGACCTCGGTGCTGAACCCCTCTCCTTTGGCGACGTGGAGGATTCGGGGGACCGGCTTCTCCCCCCCCGTATCGAGCCGGGCCTGAGTGAACCACCATCCCGCGACCGCCCCCAGAGCCAGGGATCCCGCCAGGACGGCCCCCCATCGTCCGGAGGAGAGCGTGGGCGGCAGGGGAAGCCGTTCGGGAAGGCGGCCTCCCGCCGGTCCATTCCCGATCAGCAGAGCCAGAATCCGATGGAGCCCCTGCTGCGGCACAGGTGTTCGCTTCAACTGCGCCACGCCGCGCCGGAGGACTCGGTCCGCCTGTTCGGGGCCGATTTCATCGTAACGGCCTGCGGGGGAAGTGAAAAAGAACGCCCGCAGCCGTGCGGTCCCCCTTCGGAATCGATCAGGGCCGGGGAGTGGATGCTTCATGGATCGTATCCTCCTGGGACTCGCTCAACAGCGTTCGGAGATGGGCGCGAGCGGCATGGAGCCGGGATTTGACCGTGCCCGCAGGCGCTTGCAGGACCTGTGCGGCCTCCGCCACCGAAAGCCCCTGGACGTGATGGAGCACGAATGCCTCTCGGTGTTCCGGGGTGAGCCGGGCCAGCGCGTGACGAAGGAGAACTCCTTCCAGCTCCCCTCCCGCGCGATCATCGATCAAAAGGTCTTCATCCAGCGGTAGATGAGAGCGGCGCGACCGGAGCCAATGGGTGTACTCGTGGTAAGCGATCCGGTGAAGCCATGTGGAAAGGGAAGAATCGCCGCGAAAGGTTCCCAGCCCCTCCCAGGCTTTAAGAAACGTCTGCTGGGTGAGGTCTTCGGCGGCGTCCGTATTCTCTGTCAGGCGGCACAAAAAGCGGTAGACGTTCGGGTAGTGGCGGAGAACGAATCGCTCGCTCTCCGCCGGGTCGCCGTTCAGGATCTTCCGGATCTGCGCTCGTTCCCAGAATCGCTTCATGGTGTCCCCTTCACCCTATTGGAGCCGCCAGAAGGGGGAACGGTTCATTCGGGCATAAAAAAGCCGGGAGCGGGATTTCCCGTCCCCCGGCCACTGAACGCCGATCCCCGAACCGTTACTTGCCCGACATCGACGATGCCAGGATTTCCGAGGTGCTCTCCCGCATGATGCGTGGGTCCACCTGACGGCCCTCCTGGAGGGTGTTCCGCACGTCCTTGCCGGAGATGAAGACCGGCTTCTCGTCCGGATGGTTCTCCATCAGGTCCACCCGGCCCGCGCTCTCGTAGTAGGCGGCGAACCCGACCTTGAGCGGCTGGATCTTCAGGTCGCCCTTGAGGCTGCTGAAGATCTCCTGCGCGTCGAAGTCGCCCCAGATGGGTGAGCCGTCGTGGTAGGGCGCGTCGGCGTGCTTGCGCCCGATGATGATGTCCGTGAAGCCGAAGTTCTGGCGGTAGATGGCGTGCATGACGGCCTCTTTCGGCCCGCCGTAGAACATCTTGATGTCGAGCCCGAGCAGGAGTACCCGGTCCGGCACGGATTCATTGCGCGGTCCCCACAGGTCGCGGTCGCTGTCGCCCTCGCCGAGCTGCTTCCGGTCGAGCAGGGCTTCGTAGGTGTGCATCCGCACGTCGGCGGGCACGTCGTCGCCCTTCGTCTCCCCGACGAGCGGGTTGAGGACCGCCCCGGCGTTGTGGCCCTGCCGGAGCAGCGTTTCCAGGCCGTAGACGAGCGCGTATTCGTGGGCGCGGTGCAAGGGGTTACGGGTCTGGAACGCCACGACGCGCTCCCAGCCCTTCTTCGCAAACAGCTCGCGGGTTTCCGCCGGGGAGAGGACGTACTGCCCGAACGCCGGGTTCTTCGGCTGCGGGAGGACGGTGATCTCCCCCCCGATGAGGTGCGTATTATCCGCGTCGCCCTTGAGGACCATGTCCGCGCCGGGGTGATCGGTGCGGTCGGTGAGGTACACGCTCCGGAGGTACTTCTGCTTGTCCCACTCGTACACGTCGGAAACGTCCACGGTCGCCACCACGTCGCCGGAGCTGTTGACGAGGGCGGCTTTCTGCCCCGCCTTCAGCTTTCCCGCCAGGTCCGCCGTCACGGGGAAGGCGATGGGGATGGTCCAGGCGTAGAGCTGCCCGTTGTAATCAATAACCGACTCGTCGAGGACCCGGTTGTAGGTCGCGGAGTCCATGGGTCCGGTGAGGGGGCTGAGCGCGCCGTCCCCGAAGCGGTACACGCTGGAGAGGTCCGCATCCGAGACGGGCACTTTCACGAGGCCTTCCGCCTCGCGCTTCAGCGCTTCGGCATCTGAGCCGGTGACGGTGCGATTCACTAAAACGCCCCCATGCGGGGGGATCAAACCTTGCATTCAAACCTCCTATATTGCAGTGATGTTATGGAATTGAACCGCAGAGACGCAGAGGCGCTGAGAAACCCTTGAGGATAGAAGATAGAGGATAGAAGATAGAGAACCCCTGCGATCTTCTATCCTCTATCCTCCATTTTCAGGGGTTCAGGGGGTTCTCAGCGTCTCTGCGGTGAAAATGTCTTTAAATACGGACCTGTGCGGCGGGCATCTCGGCGTAAGTGGGGGTGGAGAGATACCGCTCGCCGGTGTCGCAGACGACGCTGACGATGAGCTTTCCTTCGTTCTCCGGGCGCTTCGCCACCTCGATGGCCGCCCACGCGATGGCCCCGCTGGAGATCCCCGCCAGGATGCCTTCCTCCCGCGCCAGCCGCCGCGTCATCTCCATCGCGTCCTCGTTCTTCACCGTGACGACCTCATCGATGAGGTCGGTCCGGAGCACGTCCGGGACGAATCCCGCTCCAATCCCCTGGATAGGATGCGGCCCCTTCTGCCCGCCGGAGAGGACCGGGGACGCCGCCGGTTCCACCGCAATCGTCTTAAACGAGGGCTTGCGGGGCTTGATGACCTCTCCCACGCCGGTGATCGTGCCGCCGGTTCCGACTCCGGACACGAGAATATCGATCTGGCCGTCGGTGTCGTTCCACAGCTCCTCGGCGGTCGTCTCGCGGTGGACCTCCGGGTTGTGGGGGTTCTCGAACTGCTGGGGAATCCAGTACCGGTCGCTCGTGGCC
>JAHWJO010000597.1 GCA_019348365.1 Armatimonadota bacterium
TGGTACCGACGCCCAGCGAGCGCCGGTGACGAAGTGGAGCTGCCGGGTCCGGGGCGGGCGGGGGCATCCCCATGAGGCCCCGGAGGTGGAGATGAGGCATCTCGCATATTTGGGCGGCGAGATCGGCGATCATGTCGGGGGGGACGCCGGGCCGGTCGGGGTCGTCCGAGAGGCGGACTTCGAGGAGGACAGGGAGGCGCTTTCCGGCGTCCCCGGCGTGGCGGTTCAGGGCATGGGCGAGGGCGAGGGAGTCCACCGTCTGAACGAGGTCAAAGTTTTGGGCGGCAACTTTAGATTTGTTGCGCTGTAAATGCCCGATGAAGTGCCAGGGAACGGGGTGGCCCAGCGCCTCGATCTTGGGGAGGGCCTCCTGGACGTAGTTCTCGCCGAGGGCCGGGAGCCCCGCTTCGACAGCCTCGCGGATGCGCTCCGGAGGGACCTGCTTGCTCGCCCCGACGAGGAGGATTTCCGAGGGGTCACGCCCGGCGCGCTCGCAGGCGGCGGCGATCTGTTCCCGTATACGGGCGATGTTCTCGGCAACGGACATTTATAGCATTCATTCCATCAAATCAGGGAGAGGGAGCTTGAGTTCAGGATGAGCATAACGGAAGCGGCTATTCAAAGCGATTTTGGCCGATTGAATCATGCGGTTGATGATTTCGCGACGCGCTTCTTCATAAGATGTATGATGGGTAAATTGGTTGTAGTGGCCTCTCTCAAAATAATAGACATCCCAACGATTGTTTAGAGATTCAATGCATAGGCGATCCTCACGAATGAAAGGTGGCCCTTTAGTTTCGTCACATACAGCATCTTCAGGGAATCCGTGCTCTTTTACAAACTCTTCGGCTTCCTCCGGTGTGACGTTGATGAAGTCGCTGTATCTCTTCTCGTCCATGGTTTCATGATCGGCAAGCTGCTCTACGGCCCATCTGAATGGGTCGCCTGAGAGGATGGCTTTGATCTGTTCTTCTTTAGGTCTCATCCTCAGCACCTCATTGTCAGAAACACTCCAGGCCAGGAATTATGGGCTTTATTCTAAATCTCTTCTTAATCTGCCAGTACTTACGCAGAGAGTCCGGCCTTCTTGTCATCCCGAGCGTGAGCGAGGGATCTGACCGTCGGTTTGAGAGTCTATCGGCCGTGAGGTCAGATCCCTCGCTCACGCTCGGGATGACAAAAGAGGGAGTCATCGGGATGACAAAAGAGAGAGCCGCTGGGGTGGGCAATACGCTCTGTTGCGCAAGTCCTGTCTGCTTCAAGCGGGATGAAATAAGATGTCGGAGCGCAGGACGTACTTGCGCCCCCGCGTCACCGGCGCACCCTCGTGCCAGCGTTCGTGGATGAAGAAGAGTCCCATCCCGACCTCCGGCACGACTCTAATCTCGCGGGAGAGCCGCTTCCCGTCCTGAAACGTCGCATCGCTGAAGATCGTCTCGCCGCCTTCGTAGTCCGCGTTCAGGTAAACGAGGAAGGTGATGCGGCTCTGCTCCCCGGTAGGCAGGGTCTCCCGCCCGTCCTTGTGCCGCTTGAACCGCTGGCCGGGGTCGTAGCGGTAGAAGCGGAACGGCTGGAACAGGCCCGCCGCCTGTCTTCCTTCGATCTCCGGCGGGACGAACTCGCGGATGCGCTCCCAGAGAGTGCGGGCCAGGTCCGGGTCGTCATACACGAGCCGGTCGTTATTGCGGACGCCCGTCAGTATCTGCGGGCCGCCGGACATGCGGACCGCCGCCGCCTCGAATCCCTGCGCCTCGGCCCTTTCAATCAGTTCGCGGCATTCCGCCTCGGACAGGACGCCGGATACCGTCCAAATGTCATGATCCAGTGGGGTCGATTGTCGTATCATATTCCCCTCCGCCGCAGTTTGGGGCCGGGAGAATCCGCCCCTCTTTTTTTACCCGAAAGCGAACCATCGATGAAACCGTGGGACGTTCTGGGACTGGGCTGCGCCGCCGCGGACGACCTGCTCTACGTCGAATCATTCCCGGAGCCCGACGCGAAGACGCCGGTGCTGCGGAGCGAGCGGCAGTGCGGCGGCCAGACCGCGACGGCCCTCGTGGCGGCCTCCCGCCTGGGGGCGAGGTGCGCCTTCGGGGGGGTTCTCGGCCACGATCCGCTCTCCCAATACGTCGAGGAGACCCTGATCCGGGAGGGCGTGGACGTGACTCCCGCCGTCCGGAGTGAAGATGCCGCTCCTATCCACGCGACGATCATCGTAGACCTCCACCGCCAGACCCGCTCGATCCTCTCCCACCGCCGGGGCCGTACGGGGGCCGACGACACCCTGCCCGAAGCGGATGTGATACGGGCCGCGAAGGCGCTCCTCATCGACCATCACGGCATGTCCGGAAGCCTCCGCGCCGCCAAAATCGCGCGAGAGGCGGGCATCCCGGTCGTCGCGGACTTCGAGCGGTGGAATCACCCGCTCCTGGGAGAGATTCTCCCCTGCGTGGATCACCTGATCGTGTCCCGCTCCTTCGCGCTGGGTTTCACCGGGGCGCGGGACGAATCAGAAGCCGCATCCCTCCTCGCCAGGCAGACCCAAGGCACGGTCGTCGTGACCTGCGGGGGAGAGGGGGGATTCGTCATCGAGCCGGGGATGCCGGGGCCGGTCCCCGTCCCCGCGTTCCGGGTGGCGGTGGCGGACACCACCGGCTGCGGCGACGTGTTCCACGGCGCGTACGCGGCGGAGTTGGCGCGGGGAGCAGCCATGCCCGAGCGGATCCGTTTCGCCGCCGCCTGCGCCGCGATGAAAGCCATGCACCCCGGCGGTCAGGCCGGCAT
>JAHWJO010000139.1 GCA_019348365.1 Armatimonadota bacterium
AACGTGTTGACGCCGGAGCAGGTGGAGCGGTTTCGCCGGGACGGGTACCTGAAGTTCGGGCGGGTGTTGGACGTGGGTCAGGTGGAGACTCTGCGGACGGCCCTTGACCGCACCATCGAGCAGGAGATGCGCCGCGAGGACGATTCCAGTGTGCCGCCGGAGTTCGCCTACGGGCATGACCGCAAAGCGGAGGAGGCATCCGGGCGGCCCGTCCGCGCCATCCACCAGTTCGTCAACATGTGGAAGGTCGTGCCCGAGTACCGGGAGGTGCTCCACCACCCCACGATCACCGGCGCGATCCGGGACCTGATGGACGTGGAGCGGGTCCGCCTCTGGCACGATCAGGTGATCTCCAAGCCCCCCGGCGACAACGGGAAGTTCGCGTTCCACCACGATTTCTACTTCTGGCCGCTCGACCGTCCTTCGATGATCTCCTGCTGGCTCGCCCTCGATAAGGCGACGGTCGATAACGGCTGCATGCACGTCCTCCCCGGCAGCCACCGGGACCCGCGTTACCAGCCCGCCGGCTGCGACCTCTCCGACGACCTCCACCTTTCGCCCGTGGCGGGCGGGCCGGGAGAGCCCGGCAGCCTCTACGACGAGGTGCGGACCTGGGATCACGACCGCGCGGTGCCGGTGGAGCTGGAGGCGGGGGAGTGCATGTTCCATCATTGCCTCAACTACCACATGACTCCCCAGAACGTCACCGACCGCCAGCGCCGCGCCTTCGTGATGATCTACATGCCGGATGGCACCCGGTACCACCGCGCGCAATCCCCCAACCACGTCTGCACGAACTACCTGAACCTGGAGGACGGGCAGATCATGGACCGGCCCGAATTCCCCCTCTGTGGGAAATAAACAGGTTCGGTCCCCAGTTTATAATCATTGAAGACCAGAGGCGGAAAATGACGACATTACGGGAAAGTTTAAGTCATTGGCAAGATATCGAAGATGCCGAATACGCTCTGGGATACTGCTTGGGCCTATTCGGTCCGAACGATGATCCAAATAAAAATCTGAAGCATGTCTTTTGGTGTGTTAATTCTGTCGGAGATTGTCTTGCCGACATTCTGCAGAAATTTGTGGGAGTGGGTATTCTGCTGTATCGAGATGAAATCTATCCGCAATTCTGCTGGAATCCTGAGTTTAAAGGGACTTGGGAGTAAAAGTGACAAGCAGATATTATAGTTTTCAAGAACGATAAGGGTAATTTGCCCTTTATAAGTAAAAGTATCAATTCTGGGCTTGCGCTTATGGTGAGAAGAGTATTGGACCGTTACCGTGAAATGTATGTGCAGATGAACGCCGCCTGGACTTATCTCCTCATCGCCGGGATTTTAGAAGTGGCATGGGCCATCGGATTGAAGTACACGCATGGGTTTAGCCGGTTTTGGCCCAGTGTGGGTACGTTGGCGGGGATGGTGGGGAGCTTTTACTTCCTTTCCGCCGCGCTGAAGATCCTGCCCATCGGAACCGCTTACGCTGTCTGGACCGGCATCGGAGCCCTGGGGACCGCCCTCCTCGGAATCGTGCTGTTTGGAGAATCCGCCGCACTTCCCCGATTGCTCTCTATCGGGCTCGTGATCCTTGGCATCCTGGGGCTCAAATTGACTTCGTCCGTGTAAGGCAGGACTTACGTGCCGGGGGAGGGGATGCGGGCCCCCTTTAGACTGCGGCGGAACGGGGTTATAAAATGGCGGTGATGATCTTCCGGGGGAACGTTTCTTCTGGTTTGGGTGCGCGCTGTTCCCCCGGAAGATCGATGCCGTGGAGAAGGCCCTACGCTTTGGCTTGGGCGGTCAATTTCACGTCATGACCGATGGCGATGACGGTGTAGGTCTTGCCGGACACCAGCCCCCTCACCTGGACCGTCGTTTCAAACGGCTTCAGGACGGCGGGCGCGGGGCCGTCATGGACTCGCCGGATGACCGGGTAGAGGTAGATCGTCTCCCCGTCCACCTTCACGTCGGTGTGATCGTACGCCCACGCCGGGTCGGGCATGTCCCCTTTGATCTCCACCTGGATCGCGACGTCCGGCCCCGCAACCGGTGAGGGACCGGCGCGGAGGCTGCCGCCCTGAAGGTACGCCAGCCGCGTATCCGGCGGGGGCTGCGTCGCCTCGCCGGGAATGGAGACTTTGGCCTCCCCTTCTGCGAGGAGCTTCCCGTCCGCCCCGACCGCCTGCACCTTCACCATACCGGAGTTGCCCCTGTTCTGCGAGGCGGTGAAGAGTCCCGCCGGCGTGATCGTGCCGATGAACGGATCGGCGTACCAGTTGAGCCGGTGATCCACGGGCTTGCCGTCGCTCGTCACGAGCTTGGCGTGATACTGGACCTGCCCGCCGGGGGCGGGGGTGGCGTACATCGGCTCTACCTCCAGGCGATACGCGGGCGTCGGGGGCGGCTCCGGCCCCGGAACGGGCTCGCCGGCATCCGGGCCGACGTAGACTCGCGCCACATCGCTCTTCAACGCATCCCCGAACCGGGCTTCCACCGTCACCGTGCCCCAGATGCCGCGCGTGATGTCGGACCGGGCGGTGAAGAGTCCGTTCGCATCGATGGTCCCGATGGGCTCGTAAGCGGACCATTTGACGCTGTCCGACTGGACATCGGTCTTCAGAACCAGCTGGAACTGCTGCTGAGCGCCGGGCTTCAGCATCGCCACGCCGGGTTCGATAGAGACTTCCTGCGACGGCGGGGGAGGGTTGAAGGTGCCGACGGTGACGGTCGCCTCCGCCCGAAGGGGTGTCCCGTTCATCGTCGTCTCGGCCCACACGCGTCCTCTCGCCGCATCCGTGGGCACGGAAGACCGGGCGGTAAAGAGCCCTCTGGCGTTGACGGTCCCGATGGCCTCATCCGCTCCCCAGGTGACCGGGGCCGGATTCGTCACCGGCGCGCCGTTCTTGTCGTAAACGGTGAGCTGGAACTGAAGGGTCTCCCCGCCTTTCACCTGGGCCGACTCGGGCGTAAGCTTTGCGATAGAGTCCGGCTTCGGGGGGACGGGATCGGTGAAGTCCCGGTTCGTGACGCGGAACTCCACGGGTCCCGCTATGGTGTTGTGGTCGTACCCCACCCAGAATCCGGTCGGATGGACCCATTCGGTCCATCCCAAGTCCGGCCCGACGAAGAAGCTGAACTCCAAGAGGTCGTTGTAGATTCCGCCGGGCGTCTTCAGGCTGGCGTTGCGGGAGGCGAGGGTCGCCGTCGCGGTCGTGCCGTAATCGAAGGTCCACGACTCTCCCGTCTTCGCGTGGAGCTTCAGGCGAACGCTCTCCCGGCCCCCGGTGGACTGCCGGAGGTTCCCCTCGTTATCCAATCGAAGCAGCACGTCTCTCGCCCCGTCCGGCGTGAGGGAGGTCAGGGTGTAGGCGTGGCCGTCCTTCTCCACCCGGCTGACGAAGCGGATCGTCTCCTCCCGGTCCGTGGAGGGTTGAACGTAATGATCCGTCCGTCCGGGGACAAGGTTGAACGTCGGCGTGCCGTCCCCCGGCAGCGGGATCGGTTCGGTGTTCTCCTTGAGCGTAAAGGTGACGGAAGATTCGTAAGAGGGGTCGCCGGGCTGGGAAATCAGGCGCGCCGTCGCGGTGTAAGTACCGTACACCCGCGCCGTTTTCTGGCCGGATCGGGCATCGTCATACCAGACGTACTTCCAGATCACCTCCTCGCCCGGCTTCAACGTGATGCTGGAGAACGCCTGCGCGCAGACCTGGGGCATGGCCCACAGGACGTTCCCGTCGGCATTCTTCACGGACAGCTCCACCTGGCAGCCGGAGTTGAAGTTCCAGGAGGCAGATTGATCGGTCCCGTTGTAGAGGCTGATCGTGAACGGGATGGCGTCGTGCAGGTCGTAGGAGAGGCGGGAGGTGGAGACCTGAAAATGGATGGCCGGTTGGACCTCAGGCCGGTCGCCCGTACCGGAGGGAGAGGCGTACTTGGACTGCGGTTCCAATCCCACGACGAGCCGGAGAATGACCACCGCGTCACCGACGGTGATCCGGCCGTCGCCGAACCCGCCGCCCGCTTTCTCCGGCGACAGGTCGGCGGATGCAATATTCCGGCTCGCTGCCTGAAGGGGCGGGTCGAGAGCCATGTTCAGCACGTCGATGGCATCGCGCACGTCCACGAGGCCGTCGCCGTTGCTGTCCCCCATGCGGGCGGCATGGGCCGGGACGACGGAAGCCGCCATGAGCAGGAGGGCCACCCAGGCCCCAACAGCGATATGAACAATCCGTGATCGCATCGGAAATCGCCTCCTTATGTGTGGGCGGTTCAGGGATGGAATGAAAGGGTCTCATTCCTATCTACGCATCCGGATCGAACCTCTAACACCGATGGAATTTTAAGGCCAGAACTGAAGAATGACAGGGGGAGAGTGTGTCCCGCTCAGAAGGCCGGATTCTTCCAGCGAGACATGGAGATGCGACATTCCGGAAACACTCGAAAAACAGTGGATGCAGCAAAACGGGACCGAGTTTCTTGATTCCTGGTGAGCTCGGCCCCGTTTTGCTGCATCGGTCTCATATATAAAGGGCTCTACCGTTTACGGGCAGGTGCGGGACGCTTCGCGGGCGGGGTTCCGGCACTCCCGGCGGGCTTCGGCCTGGCGGATGGCGGGGGGGCTCCACTCCTCTCCGGAGCTTTCAGGGCGGGCGTGACCTCTTTCGGAGCTTCCGGCTTCTTCTGCATCTCCTCCATCTGCTTCCGCATCTGCTCCCTCCCGCGCTTCATCATCTCGATGTTCGCCGCTGTCGGAACGTTGATGCGCTTGCTCAGCTTCACCGGGGCGTCCGGCTCGTCGGCTTCCATCTGGTCGGTTAACGTGGCCTGGATGTAGGCGGCGCCGCTCGGCATGGGAGGCGCAGAAGGTTGGCCGGGTTGGGCCGTCGGTTGTCCCGGCTGCGGAGGAGCGGTTTCCGGCGATACGGCTCCCTTCGGCGCGGCGCTGGGAGGGTCTGCCGGAGGTCGGGGCGGCTGCGGTTGTGCCGGAGTGGAGGAAGGCGAAGCTGCCGGGGATTCTTGCGGCGCCGGACCGGTTTTGGCTTCCGCCGAGGGGGTTTCGCGCCCGCCGGGCACCGATCCCTCTCTCATGGGTGCAGGCAGACGGACCTCTTCCTCCTTGAGGGCCAGAGAGATGCGTCCGGGCCGGATTTCCGCTCCGAGCGTCGCTTCTTCGAGCCACCCCGTCAGGCGCTGCCACTGCGACTCCGAAATCTGATCGAACGGCAGGCCCTGAGGACTCTTGAGTCTCTCTTTCTGCGCCGGGGTCAGCTCGCCATAAAACCGGAAGAGATCGCGGTTGCCGCCCATCGGCATGAGGGTCATCATCAGTACCCCCAGCTCCGGGTCCTTGAGAATGCGGTACTGGATCTGCCCGTCGGTGAGAGACGCGCTGAGACTCCCCAGGGTATCGAGATCGAGCCAGCCTTTTGCGGCGAGGATCTTCCGGTACCCGTCGATCATATTTTCCGGCACGTCGTAGGAGCGGAGGACCGCCCAATCTTTGGGGCGAATCCGGACGACGCCGTTATCGTATTCCCATAATAACCCGGCGCTCTGGAGAGTATCCAGCAGCTTGTAGAGGGGCTGCTTCGTCCGGGGAAGGTACATGGCGAGGGGAGCCGAATCCGGATGGTACTCGACCGCGTAGGACAGATTCGTCTTCTTGCCGAGTTGCTCAACGAGTTCGGCGGATTGGCTCGTCTGGCCCAGGAGATCCATCTTGAGTTGCAACGGCTCCACTTCGACGAGGAGGGCGGGCTCGGTGGGCGTCGGGGTCGGCTCGATCTTCCGTGAGGGGTCGTCTGCGATAGCGCCGCCGTTCTGCATCGTTTGCATCATTTCCTGCTGGATGTCCTGAAACTTTTCCCCGCTCTCCAGCCGGTTCATCATCTGGGCGAACATCCGGCCCGCCACGCTGTTGCCGCCGGTGAGGGGCATCGCGGCCATGGGCACGCCGCGTCCCATGCCCATGCCTTCCATCTGGTCCATCACCCGCTCCATCTCGGGGTTGGGCTGCCGGAGGTCTCCCATGACCATCGCGACCCCCGCCATGCCCATGGCGGAAGCGGACATCGGCCCCATGAGCATCTCCTGATCGAGCGGCATGAACGTCAGGCGCTCGGGAGAGGCGTTGTCGAACGCCTGACGCATGGGGCCGGCCTCCGGCCCCATTTGCTTGAAGAAGCTTTCGTCCACCATCTGCTGCATGGCGGTCCGCATGGACGGGGTGAGCTCCGACACGTTCATGCTCACGCGGCGGCCCCGGAGCATCAATTCTCGCGCCTCGGAGGGGAGCCCGCGCAGCAATTCGGCGTACGCGCGGCCCGACTTCGTGCCGCCCAGGTACGACTTCCAGGGATCTTTATCCTTGAGCTTGGCCGCCTCTTCGGGCGACATGTTCAGGACTTCGTCCGCGTCGTTGAGGACCGTCTCCCGCAGGCTCGCGATCTCCTGCTCCTTCCGGGTCTTCTGCTCGTTGAGCATGGCGGCTTCGTAGTCCCGGTTACGCGGCGACTGGTAAAGGCGGTAGGACCACTTTCCCTCTTCTCCGGCCCGCCGGAACTCGTAACCCAGCATCTTCGCGGTCTGCTGCAGCGCGACGCCGAGGGGGAGGTTCCGGAAGTGGAGGTGAACGCGGCGCTCCTTGTTTTTCCAATCCCGTTCGCTGCTGCCGACGCGGATCAGAACGCCCGTCTGCTTCGTCAGCTCCTCCGTAACCGTCTGAAGAGGCTTGGCGGAAGCGGAGTAGGTGATCTTCTGCTTGAGCCGCTCATCGGGGATCTGCTCTTCCTGCGCGCGAACCCCGCCACTCAGCGCCAGGAAAAGGCAAAGGGCCGGTAAGATACGTCTGGGCATGATCATGGGATCTCCTCATCGAGATAAGCGTGGGGTTACTTCCATGATAACACACTGATAACACACTCGACATTAGGGCGTTGAGCGTTGAGCGTTGAAAACGACGGCTCTGCCTGTTGTGTCACGGGGATACTCGTAATTTCACCCTATATTTATCGCCGCCGTATCCAACGCCCAACGCCCGATGCTCAACGCTCAACGCTCAGTGCCTTTCAAGCGGTTCCGAGCACGGCGTTGAGGGTCTTCTGGAATTGCCGCCACTCCTCCTGACGCCGGGCGAGCTCGCGCTTGCCGCTGGAGGTGATCGCGTAATACTTGCGCTTCCGGCCTCCCACCTCTCTCCAGTGCGCGACGACGTGACCATCGGCTTCCAATTGGTGGAGGGCGGGGTAGAGGGTGCTCTGTCCCGGCGAGATGCGGCCCTCGGTCTCGTCCGAGAGCTTCTGCGCGATCTCGTAGCCGTACATCTCGCCGTGCCGGGAGAGGACGGCGAGGAGCAACGTGATGAAGTTGCCTTTGAGGAGCTCGGAATCAAATCCCATGATCTCTCTCATAGAAGTTGGGAGACGTTTGGAGTGTATACAGGATGGGAGAAGGGCCATTCACTCGTTCCTCCCGCAGGATCCACAGAAGGAGAACGATGCCCGAGAGTAGTCCGAGACACGCCCAGAGGGATGCGAGACGGAGACACACCATCAAAAGAGGGTCCAATCGAGGGATGGAGATGGCGTTTCCCACTCCGAGATTGAACATATTCCCCAGCATCCACAACACCGCCGGTATGCGCGAACGAGGCCGGTTAAGGATCAACGCCACACCCGATCCGATCTGCAGCAGGGGTAAAAGAGTCCAGAATAAAAGATTGGGCAGCATATCGTAGGTGAACTGAACCAGGGGAAAGAAGATATGGTATACGTCAGGATCGTCCCAGAAATATTCGGAAAACGAGAAGCGACCGAAGCGCAATAGTAACAAGTTTATAAAACCGTACAGGACGAGGAAACCACCGACCCGTTTCAGAGAGGGAGTCAAGGCGCGCGTGAACACCGACGGAGTGCCGTCCATGGATTTCGCCAGTGCTTCCGGCGAGCCCGCCTCTCGGGTGGCGTGCTCCTCCGCCCGTTCTGGAGTCATGCCGCTCTTGTGCAACGCCTCCGCCCGTGCCTGGAGGTGGGTATGCACCTCCAGCCGGATCTCATCCCGGCGGAGCGGATCCACATTCAGAGCCGTACACATTTCTTGCAGGTATTCTTCGATATTCATGTATCATCCATCCTTTGCCCATTTCACGTAGTGGTGGTGGGGATGGCAGAACGCCCAGAGGGTGTAAAAGCCCAGGATCGCCATCAGGCCACGAACGGCGATTTCAAGGGAACTGGATCCCGGCAATTCGTGCCGTGCGAGCGCGGGCATGCCCAGGAAGGCCAACAGATAGAGGAGGCCGAGGAACATGGCGGCCAGGCGCGCCCAGCGTTGCAGGTGCATCAAGGCCAATCCGAGCGCCAGATGCAGCAGGCAAAAGCCGAGGGGAATCGGGAGGAGATCCCATTTCAGGTAGGGCTGATGTTGGAGGAACCAGAAGCCGTTTTGTGGAGCAGCGGAGATCAAAGATCGGCATAGGTCCGTTAAGATCAGAATCAGGCCGATAAAGCCGGTGGCGTAGAAGAACAATCCTACCCGCTGGATATGCCGCGTCCATCCCCGCTCCAGCCGTGGGAGTGGAAAGACTCCCCGATGTCGATCCATTTGCAGTGCCACGATATGCGGTTCGCCGAATTCCTCCATCGCGCGGCGTTCCGCCGTCTCCGGGTCCATGCCGTCCCGCACGAGCGCGTCTGCCCGTTGCCGCAGGTGAGTATGGACCTCCAGCCGGATCTCATCGCGGCGTAAGGGATCCACGTTCAGGGCCGCACATAAGGCATTCAGGTACGGCTCGATCATTCTCCTCCTCCTGTCGATCTCTCTGGAAAGAAAAATATGCTTTACGGTGAAATCTAACCCTCCAGCCAGTGAACCTGAAAATTCCGGGGGTGAAAAAGAAGCCGCAACAGATAGAGGCTGATCACCCCGAGGAGTAGAAAGAGGGAGATCACGCCGGGATAGATTCTGAGATCCAGTTGCGCCGCCCTCATGCAGAGGTAGGCGAAAGGGAACAGGTTGAAAACCAGCAAAATGGCGGAGGGAAGGCGAACCCACCGGTGGCGCAGCAAAAAGCCGATACCCAGGAGAAAATAGAAGGAAGTGAAAGCCATAAACGCCCGCAACCAGATGATCTGGAGCGACGTATCCTCCGGCGACATCCCCGCCTTGTAAACGGCGAACTGGAACGGAATCAGGTGCAGGAGGATCACTCCCCCCAATCCGATCATCGTCCACCCGATTCGCTGGCGAGTCTGATCTACCGGGGTGGGGCTGCCTTGGCCCATATGATTGAACCGTTCCGCCAGCGCCCCCGGCTCTCCGAACTCCGCCGTTGCGCGGGCTTCCGATTCCTCCCTGCTGACCCCCTGCCGATGATAATCCGTCGCGCTCCTGTGGAGGTGGGTGTGGACCTCCAGCCGGAGCGCGGCGCGGGGGGGGGGGGGGGGGGGGGGGGGGGGGCGGGGGGGGGCGGGGGGGGGGGGGGTGGGGGGGGGGGGGGGGGGGGGGGGGGGGGCGGGGGGGGGGGGGGGGGGGGGGGG
>JAHWJO010000598.1 GCA_019348365.1 Armatimonadota bacterium
GGACCGGCCCGGTCAGACCCGGCCACTGTCGGGGATGCAGACCCGCCAGCAGGTGTGGGAGCCGCCCGACGTTAAAGGCGCCGATGGCGGCCTGCGCTCTCAGATCCGGCTGGTCCAGGTTGGGAATCCGGCCGGTGAGGGTCAGGGGAATGTTCTCCAGGGTTGCCGAGGCGGTGAACCGGAGACCCCTGCCCTGTGACTGAATGCGCGCGCGGATGCTCCGGAGCGGGGCTTCCAGCGGCTGGAGCGCCAGTACGCCGCCGGTCGCAACCGCCATGCCTTCGAGGGAGGAGGGGACGAGTTTCCCGTTTCGGAGACTCGCCTTCGCATCGAGGTTCACCTGCCCGGCGCGGAGGTCCGCCATTCGGGAAGGGTGAGAGAAGTAATCCAGCCAGTAGGGGGCATCCACGCTCCGGACCTGCGCCGCGACCGTGCCGTCCCTGCCCAGGGGGTCATACCGTCCGGAGAAGAGGAAAGAGCCGAGCCGTTTCCCTCCCCGGCCGCCGATCTTGAAATCCAGGGCGGAGCCGTTCCGCCCGTCCACCATGCCTTCGATGGAGGTCAGACGGTTCTCGGCGGGGAGCGTACGAGGGGAGAGACGGGCCGCGTAATCCCGGACAATCAGGGTGCCGCTCTTAATCGCAGCGACTCCGGAGAACCGGACCGGCTTGGCGCCCGGCTTGCGGGGGCGGACAAAATCCTGAAGGTTCCAGCGCCCCGTTTTCTGCCGGATGACGACCATGCGGGGATCATGAAACGTGATGCTCTCCAGCGCCCGGATCGGCTCGTTGCGCAGGAGGCCCGGAGAGAAGAGGTTGAGCTTCCCTTCGATCCTATCCGCCTGAAAGAAGATGCCGTTCTCGAACGAGGGGCCTTCCGCGATCTGGAGGTTACGGATCGTGAAATTGCCCGACCGGGTGACGATGACGCGCCCGGAGCGGACCGGTCGGCCCAATTGCGTCTCCAGCTGCTGCACCAGCAGGCGGTCCAGGTTGCCCGTGATCTCGCGGAATCGCTGGATGGCGTACCCGACGAGAATCAAACCGAGCGTGATGGCGCAGGCGACGAAGACGAGGCGGTGGACCCGTGTACGACTCATGATAAATCAGATGTTTCCAACAAGCCGGTCATTTTCGAGAAGGAGGCTCTGCGTCGAGGGGAAGAAGACAGAGGGGGCCGTGAAAAGGGGTAACGTTAGAATTCTCGGTCAGAGTGGAAATTCCTTGTAGAGATGCTGACGCATAAACGAGGAAAGCGGTTCCCGACCTGCTGCTCGTCTTGGCTCTGTCTTAACTCTATTTAACAAGGTTCTGTCGGATTTTGTGTGGTTCTTTCTCACCGGCTTGTATTTCCGTCCACCATACGGCGATTCCTCACCGCCCGGTGTTTTAACGCCGGGCGATGAGAGACTTTATAGACCCCTCGTTCAGATTGCTGTTGCGCCGTCTAATCGACCGATAAGGTTTCCCGTAGCCTTTGAATGAGTGAGTATACTCCCCAGTTCTTCACGAAACGGACCTCGTTTTGATTCCTTCTCCCCCCGCTTATCGTTCATATCTCTTCGATCTGGACGGAGTGCTCGTCGATACCCGCGACTGGGTGCGCGAGGCCTACCGCCACACCGCCGCGCGTTTCGGATTCGATGCGTCGGATGAAGCCCTCTCCGAACTCTACGGTCGGCCGCTCCTGGCCTGTTACGCGTCTCTCCACACAGAAGGGGATCCGGAAGCGTTGATCGACTGTCACCGGGAGTTCCAGCGGTTAAACATGAACCTCCAGCGCCTCTTCCCCGGCGCGCGGGAAACCCTGGAGGAGTTGAAGCGCGGTGGGGGGCTCACCGCCTTGATCAGCTCCCGTTCCGGCCCCTCCCTCCGGGTCACGCTGGAGTTGTTCGGCCTGGAGCGGGGGCTGGACCTCATCATCTGGCCGGAAGAGTGCGCGGCGCACAAGCCCGATCCCGAGCCGGTCCACCGGGCGCTTCAAGGACTCGGGACGGATTCGGGAAGTGCGCTCGTGATCGGGGATACCCCGAACGACATCCGCGCTGGACAGGCCGCCGGGACGGATACGGCGGGAGCGATCTACGGTTTCGTCGGAGACGCCGTGGCCCTCGCCCGGCCGACTCACCTCATCCGGGATATACGGGAGGTACGCGATCTCCACCCGGACTCTTCCCACGGCGATACTGAAGAAGGATCGAACCTTTCCCCGAAATTCTAAAGCCTGCCCGGAAAATTCGCCGTTTAACGAGTCGCAAAGCTGGTAACATAGGTTAAGGAGTCGCGGAGGGGCGATCTCCCATCGATCGTCGCTGTTACCTTCGTGCTGGAGTTTTTTGTATGCTTTCCCCTGATGCTCGGTACGGGTGGGGCGCTGCGAGCGGGTGCGCGGTCCTGCTCGGCTGCCTCTCCGGATGGTGGTTCACCCGTACGCCTGAACTCACGGTCCCCCCTCGCTCCCCCCTCCCCGCCGTCGTGCGGTTCAGCGACGGCAAGAAGTCGATCCGGATTCCGGCGGAAAAACTGGGCCTCGATCCCCAAAAGCGCCACCTCGACCTCGAAAAGGCGGCGCGGGGAATCAAGAAACTTTCCGGCCAGGTGAACCATCCCGGCAAGAGCGCCCGGCTTCGCTTCACCTCGGCGGGATTGGTGGCGACCCAGAGCCGGAATACGCGGAAGATGGACCTCGAATCGACCCTCCGGAAGCTGATCACCTACACGAATTCCGCCTATCCCGCCCCCAGCATCGAGCTGGATGTTGAAGAGAAGCGCCCTCGCATC
>JAHWJO010000140.1 GCA_019348365.1 Armatimonadota bacterium
GCATCAAGCTCAAACATCTCTACCCGTCAATGAAAGATTGACTGACTACTAGTGTCTGAATGAGAGAGAGCAAAAGCTGCACCTGCATTGATGATGGGGCAATCACCAATCTGTTAGGCCCGGTAGTTGCCTCTGAGGCCCAAATATCAGGGTAAGCGTAGTTTTTCCATTCCGATCCCTCAAAGTGTTCCAGCTTGTTCATGAGCTTTGTTTCTGGCATCATCTCACATACGCTCCGGCACTTCGATCCCCAGCAGGTCCAGCCCACTTCGGATCACCGTCGCCACAGAATCTACGATCTGGAGCCGATTGGAGACCTGCGCCTCCGATCCCGCCTTCAGCACCGGCACCTTCTCGTAGAAGCCCTGGAACTCCTGCGCGAGGCTGAACAGGTAATTCGCGATGGTGTGGGGCGCGTACTCCCGCGCCGCGTCCTCGATGATCTCCGGGAACCGGGCGAGGGTCTTCAACAACTCATGCTCCTCCGGAGCTTCCAGGGCCGCCCCGTCGAACGGCTGTAAAGCGACGTTCGCCCGCCGGTGGATGCTCCGGCACCGCACGTAGGTGTACTGGAGGTACGGCGCGCTCTCCCCGTCGAAGGCGAGCATTCGGTCCCACTCGAAGACCACGTCCTTCCCCCGGCTCTGCGAGAGGTCGCTGTACTTGATCGCCCCGATGCCGACGACCCGCGCGACTTCCGCCCGCTCCTCCGGCGTGAGGTCGGGGTTCTTCTCCTCGATGACCCTCCCAGCCCGCTCGATGGCCTCGTCGAGCACGTCTTCCAGCAGCACCACGTTCCCCTTCCGAGTGCTCATCCGGCCCGAGGGCAGCGTCATGAACCCGAAGTTGACGTGGACCCACTCCACCCCGCCGTACCCCATCAGCTCCAGCGCCTTGAAGATCTGCTGGAACCGGAACGACTGCTCGTTGCCCACCGCGTAGAGGACCTTGGCGGGATGATACGTGTCCAGCCGGTACAGGGCGGCGGCGAGGTCGCGGGTCTCGTAGGAGGTCGTCTCATTGCTCTTGCGGAGGAGGATCGGGGCGGAGAGGCCGTACTCCTCCAGCGGGATGATGAGTGCGCCCTGGTCGTTCGCCGTGATCCCTTTCTCCTGCGCTTCTTGAATTACGCGGTCGGACATGGCGCTGTAGAACTCGCTCTCCCCGCTCCACACGTCGAACTGCACGCCGAGCCGCCGGTAGATCTTCTCGAACTCCCGGATGCTGAGGTCGCGGAACCGCCGCCAGAGGGCCAGCGCCTCCTCCTCGCCCCGCTCCAGCTTGGCGAACCAGACCCGGCCCTGCTCCTCCAGCGATTCGTCCTCTTCCATCAGGTCGTGGAACTTCACGTAGACTCGCAGGAGCTCCTGGATCGGGTCCGCTTCGAGGGCCGCTTCGTCGCCCCACTGGATAAACGCGTAGGTGAGCCGCCCGAACTGCGTCCCCCAGTCGCCGAGGTAATTGATCCCGACCGTCGCGTAGCCGAGCTTGCGGAAGATCCGCGCCAGCGCCTCTCCGATGATGGTGCTGCGGAGGTGCCCCACGCTCATCGGCTTGGCGATGTTCGGGGCGGAGTAGTCGAGGACGACCGTGTGATCCCGGCCCCTGTCGAGCTGCCCGTAATCCAGGCCGTGGGTCGCCACGTCCGAGACGACGCGCTCCCCGAAACGCTCCCGCTTGAAGTGGAAGTTGACATATCCCCCCGCCGCTTCCGCGCGTTCGATCAGCCCCTCCTCCGGCCAGTCAAGCTTCTCGGCGATCTCTTTCGCGATCACCGGCGGGCCTTTGCGCCACGCCTTCGCCATCGGGAACACCGGCATCGCAAGGTCCGCGTTGATTCCTTTCGGGGGATGCTCCAGGGCCAGATCGTTCAGCTCCGGCCCGAAGGCTTCCAACTGCCGCCGTATCTGCGCTTTCGCTTCCAGCAGGGCATAGTCCATACTCTGCAAAACTCCCATATCTACCTATTGGAACCGCAGATGAACGCAGATACACGCAGATCACCCCTTTAAATAACCACAGATGAACACGGATACAGACAGATGGGCCTGTACGTGATCCTTATCCGCGTTTATCTGCGTTCATCTGCGGTTCCATAGAGCTTTATCTGTGTTCATCCGTGTTCATCTGTGGTTGCTTTATAAAGCGCCTTGTTGCTTGAGCCAGATCCTGTAGATCTCCTCGAAGATCCGCACGTCGGTCAGGGTGTCTTCGGCGCTGGTGCGAAACGGCTCGCCCGACTGCACCGCGCGGACGAAGTACTCGGCCTGGCGCTTGTACGACCAGCTCCACCGGTCCTTCGGGATCGGGCGGGTGACCTGCTGGGTCTCCCCGGCCCGGTAGACCTCCACCTCCGCCGGGACGTTCTTCAGCAGCAGGGGCGGCGCGGTGGTCAGCAGCCAGCCGTGCTTCCCGTACACCTGCGTGTGCTCGTCCCAGCGATAGTGGCTGATGCTCCCGCTCTCCAGCGACGCGCGCACGCCGTTCATCTCGAAGAGGACGACCCCCGTGTAGCCGTCTTTATCGAGGTCCACCGCCTTCACCGTCACGTCGTCCCCGGCATTCAGGAACCAGCGCAGCAGGTTGACGTTGTGGCAGTACTGCTGGAGATAACCGAGGTAGGAGTTCAGGTACTCCTTGGGCAGCCAGTCGGGCTTGACGGTGGGGGCGGGGGGATACGGCTCCTCGGTGCTGTCCATCGGGGTATCGAGGCCGCAGATCCAATCGCCGCAGAAGCCATGGTTGCGAGCGAACGTGATCGGCCCGATCTCCCCCGATTCTCGGAAGCCGTCCAGCGTCGCCTTGAACAGCTCGTTCCCGGCGTCGTACCGCTTCATGTGCCCGATCATCAGCCGCTTGCCGGACTCCCGCTCGGCCTGGAGGACCTTTTCCCCCTGCTCGACGCTCACGGCCATCGGCTTCTCCATGAACACGTCTTTCCCGGCCAGAAGGCAGTCCCGCGCGATGTCCCCCTGAAGGGCGAAATGCGCGGAGACCGCGACGGCGTCGATGTCGGGGTCGGCGGCCAGCTCGTGGTGGTCGCGGTAGAGGCGGGGGATGCCGAAGCGATCCTGCACCTTACGGCCCAGCTCCTCGCGCACCTCAGCGAGGGCGAGGAGATCCACGTCGGGGAGGGAGGCAAAGTTCGGGAGGTGGACCTTCTGGGCCATGAACCCGCCCCCCACGTAACCGAGTCGCAGCTTTCCCATTCAGTTCTCCGGTGATCGTATCGGCAGTGTCAGGGTCGGCCCCTGAATGTCAGGGGAAGGGCTCCCTCTTCGTTCCGCTACCCGGCGGTTGCCGTAGACGGGATTCCCAGCAGATGCAGCAGGTGAGAAAATATCTCGGCGATAGCCGTCCGGCGCTCCGGCTCCCAGGACTCCAGATGACGATCCCCGCTGGCGCTCTCGTACTCCCGCGCGAGCGAGGCGAGAAAGGCGTACACGAGGTCCGGGCGGTAGCGGGAGCAGGCTTCCTGCAAGACCGCCTCGGCCCGCCGGGCTTCCTTCAGGAGCGAAGGCGAATCCCCAGGCCGGACCGCTTCCAAGGCTTGCAGCGCGGCGCGGAGTCGCTGATGATCCGGATGCTCGATTCCGCCGCCCCACGCCGAGGAGACCTTCCATGCCGTCTGCACGGCGGGCGGAGTCGCCACGGTGTTCAACTCATCCAGATCCAGCACCAGGTCTTCTTCCGGGGGAGCGGTGTTGAGGAGGGCGCGCAGCCCGGCGGCGGCCCCCCGGTCCAGCAGCGGGTCGAGGAGGACGGAGGCGGCATCGAAATAGACGACCGGCACGCCGTCGTTCTCCAGGCGAATCCCTCCGGTGACGATGACTTCCAGCGGGGCCTGCACGCCAAGGTCCTTCATCGCTTCAACGAGACGGGCACGATGGCGGTGGTAGGCGGGTCCCCAAACGTCGATCATCCGCGTGGCCCCGCGCTCCGCCTTGGAAAGATGATAGGCGATATCGACGGCGAAATAGGTGAAATCGCCGTTCTCGCGGCGGAGCAGCGCGCGCTCTCCCCTCTGCGTCTCGATCCAGAGCGCCCCGCCGATCTCTTTCACGGCTCCGGAATCCCGGAGCCGCCGGATTCCTTCCTCCACCCGCTCCGGGGTGAGGTTCCGTTCTTCGAACCAGGTCTCGTACTGAACGTTCAGGTGCGCCAGCGTATTGCGCTGGAGGTGGAGGAGCAGGCCGGGGATCGTTTCGCAGAGACGGTTCCATTCCTCGTCCGAGGTCTCCGGCGCCCGCTCGCCCAGCCGATCCGAGAGCTGATCCGCGATGTATCGGACGATGGGATCGTATCGCCCCTCAACGGCATCGCCTTCCGTGTGCGAGAGGATGTAATGGCGCACGGCATCGCAGAGGGTGACGGCGCGCCCACCCACGTCGTTGACGTAGTACTCGCGGCGGACCTCGTGCCCGAAGAAGGCAAAGAGGTTCGCCAGGACATCGCCCTGGACGGCGGTGCGCCCGTGGATCAGGGACAGCGGCCCGATGGGATCGGCGCTGAGGATTTCAACGAGAACGGTTTCCGCCATAGTGGTGGCACCTCCCCAAAAGTGGAAGCGCGAGCCCTCAGATGAGATGATGAGGACACGCGCCGTACCCTTATGATAGCGTATTTTTCATGAGGAGGCGAGAGGTTCCTCACCCCTAACCCCAGTGGTCAGTGATCAGTGATCAGTGATCAGTGATCAGTGGCCCTCACCCCCGCGCTTCGCGCTGGCCCTCTCCCTCTGGGAGAGGGGATCGGATGAGGAAGGCTGAGGGGAGGATACAATCCGTATAGGATTCCCTTCGGTACGGCTTCTTGTCTGTAACGATTCTTGTAGAACTCCCCTCCGAAGGAATTCATGACCGTAATAGTCACCCCTCTCCCAAGCTTGGGAGAGGGGCCGGGGGTGAGGGCCACAGATCCCCGTTCTCCGACCACTGAGTTTTGAGGCCGGTCAAGATCCGCCACGACAGGAAAACCGAGGAGGACGCAGAATGCTGCTTTATCTCCATAACGGTTCTGCCAGAGAGGAGTCCGGAAGTATGCCCCCCGAAGCCCTCGGTCATGATCTGCCCGCCACGATGAAAGCCGTCGTTTGCCACGCGCCCGAAGATTACCGCCTGGAGGAGGTCCCCACCCCCGCCGCCGGGCCGGGCGAGATCGTGATCCGCCTCGATGCCTGCGGCGTGTGCGCCAGCGACGCGAAATGCTACTCCGGCGCGCCCCTCTTCTGGGGGGACGCCCACCGCACCGGGTACGTGGATGCGCCCGTCATCGCGGGGCACGAGTTGATCGGGACGGTGGCGCAGCTCGGCGAGGGCGCGGCGGAGAAATACGGCCTTCAGGTCGGGGACCGCGCCATCTCCGAGCAGATCATCCCCTGCTGGGAGTGCCGCTACTGCACGCGGGGCCAGTACTGGATGTGCCAGGTCCACAACATCTACGGCTTCAAGCAGGTCGCCCAGGGCGGCATGGCGGAGTACATGAAGTTCCCCGCCGGGGCGCTCAACTACAAGGTCCCCGCCGAGGTCCCACCGGAGCACGCCGCCCTCATCGAGCCGCTGGCCTGCTCCATCCACGCCGTGCAGCGGGGGGAGATCGAGTTCGGGGACGTGGTGGTCGTCGCCGGGGTGGGGACGCTGGGGCTGGGGATGATCGGCGCGGCGAAGCTCAAGACGCCCGGACTCCTCATCGCCGTGGACCTCAGCGACGACCGGCTGGAGATCGCGAAACGGCTCGGGGCCGACGTGGGGGTCAACCCCTCCAAAGAGGACGCCATTCAGCGAGTGCGGGATCTCACCGAGGGCTACGGCTGCGACGTTTACATCGAGGCGACGGGCCACCCCAAGGCCGTGGAACAGGGCCTTCACATGATCCGCAAGCTGGGCACGTTCGTCGAGTTCAGCGTCATGCGCGAGCCCGTCACCGTGGACTGGACGATCATCGGCGACACGAAGGAGCTGAACATCCACGGCTCGCACCTGGGGCCGTACTGCTACCCCCTCGCCATCGATTACATCCACCGGGGCCTGATCGACGTGGCCCCTATCATCACCCACGAGCTGCCCCTGGAAGAGTACCAGGACGCGCTGAACATGGTCCTCTCCGGCAGGGACTCGATCAAGGTGCTCCTGCGCCCGTAAGAAGAACTTTTTCCCGTAGCTGATCCCTTAAGGGTCGATTGTCCTTCGGATGCGCTAGCGGGACCGGGCTGGTGACCGCCGCTGGGATTTTCACCCGATGCGACTCCTCCTATTCCCGTTTCTGCTTCCCGTCCTCCCCGCCATTCAAGCAAGTACATGGAAACGGGAAGGCCGGCAGCCCTCCCGTTCCGTTCCTCCTCTATCTCATTGTGCAGATCATCAGGTCGGCTAGAGAGGCGCCGGTGATCCGGTCGGTTCCTCGCAGGCGGTCTCCAATCCGACGGCGATCTTCAGAACTTTGACCACGTCCGTGACCGTCACCTCGCCGTCGCAGTTCGCATCCGCCGCCGCGTACTGCTCCTCCGTCCCCTGGACGATCTTGATAATCATCTGGAGCAGGGCGATGGCGTCGCGGGTGTCCACCCGGTCATCGCCCGCGTCGGCGGTGGGCTCGACGTTGGCCACGTCGCCCTTCAGGCGGTGGAAGACCGTCAGAGTGCCGCCTTCCGCCGCGCTGGCGTGATCCTGCCCGTTGACGCTCAGGAGCAGGTCCTTCAGCTCGAAGCTGTAGACCGCGCCGTTCTCCGCCGTCTCCGGCACCTTGAACGGCAGCTCCACGAGGGTGCCGGGGCCGTTCGCGGTGGCGGCGGACGCCAGCGCCACCCGCACTTCACCGGCCACCGTAGCGTTCACCTGCGGCCCCGCGCCGGGCAGGAGGGTTCCGGCTTTCGCCGCGTTCACGAATTCGAGATCCTGCGTCGTCGAAGGGGTTTTCATCGTGTAGACCAGCCGGAACGACGCTCCGGAAAGCCCGGTGATCTTCTCGTTCACCGAGATCACGACGGCAGAGACCTCTCCCTTGCGGGCCTTCACCGAATTCACGCTCACCAGGCCGCCCTCGATCGGTACGGGGGCCGGCTTCGCGGCGACGGTCACTTTCCCGCCCGTCGCGTTCGCCTGGACCGACCCCTGGCCGGTCGCGAGGACGAGGTTGGAGATGCCGACGGGATACTCTTTCCCCAAGGGCGCGGTGGAGGGAAGGTGGAAGGTGACTTTCGCGACGGTTCCGGGGCCGTTCTTCCCGACGGCGGCGGCAATGGCGACTCGCACGACTCCGGGCGTAACGACGTTGACGGCGAGCGTGCCGGACAGGAAGCCGCCCAGGGTCACGTCGTCCGCCGTTACAACGAGCGAAGGATCGTAGTTGAGGTCGAATTGCACCCCTGCCGTGTTCCGGACCTGATCCGTGGCGGAAAGGGTGACGGCCGCTTCCCCGCCGGGATAGCCCGAGACGCTGGACGCGGTCAGCCCCAGGACGGGCCGATTCGCGACGGTCAGCGATCCTTCCCTGACGGCCAGCGTGATGGATTTCCCGGTGGAGTCGGTGGCGACGACGTTCCGAAGGCGGAACGTGTATTTCGTCCCGACGGGGGCGTTCGCGGGAACGACGAATGGGACCGACAGGACCGCTCCCGGCCCCTTCTTCGGGTTCACCCCGGCGGCGGCGGTCGCCAGGCTGGTGGCCGACGGGTTCGTCACCAGCGAAAATCCGGCGAGCAGGGGCGCGTAGATCTCTTCCTCTTCATCCGTGCTGATCGTCAGGTTCGGGGCGGTGGCGGGCAGCTTCGCGCCGAAATCCAGCACGTACTGGATCCCGGTGAGGCTCGTCACCGCCGCATCAACCGAGACTTTCACTCGCGTCGTATCGCCCGGATAGGCTTCCGTCGTCGAGAGGGAAAGAGTCTGAGCATGGCCGGCGCCGCTGCTCAGGGCGAAAATAGATAGTGCTGCCAGAATAGCCGTCTTTAGTTGCATTAAAGGTCTCCCGGAGTATTTGCCCCTGCCGAAACCTGACAGGGGGATCTGAAGTGAGTTTCCTGTAAATCATTTCAACGTCTTGCCACGACCCCGCAATTCAATGAAGGAGGTGGCATGGCCTGGAACCCGATGGAATCTCCCGGTCCCTCCCGGCGAGGTTCAGGCGGCGCGTGATTCACGCTTGTGTCGTTGTGCCACATTCCGGAGTGTCTGGTTTGTAACGGGAGATAGAGTGCCGAAATCGTCACACCATCGGTACCCATTGCGCGTCTAAGGCGCGGGGAGGGGAGACGTGGATGAGGCGATATGCGGACCACGCACCTTCCAAAGGCGGCGCGCAGAAGGGGGATATTGAGCCGTTTTGTGGGGAAACTTCCCCCTGGATTCCAGGGGGGTAAAAGGATGATTCTCAGCAATTCTGTGGGAACGTCGTTGGTGTGCGGTCGGTCTGATTCATGAACACGACAGTTCGAGCGGATACGAGGGGTCACGGGGCATTCCTGCCCTCGTGTGGCGGCGAACCTTTGCTGACGGAGCCCGTCTAACGACATGTTCCGATCTTATATCTATTTTCCGCATTCGTTCTTTCTTTCAGTCAGCAAGCTCGAACGTGTTCAATCCCTTTGCTCTCACATGAACCATCCAGACTATACCCAGGAGGGAAAATTGGCAGGAAATGTAATCCATCGCAATCGGCTGCCCCTGATCCTGAGCGCGACCGCCCTGGCGGTGTCGCTGGGCAACGGGGTATCCGGCATTCGTATGGGGAATGCCGTCGATCCGGCGGTGACCCCGCAGCAGAAGCAGACGCTCGCAACATTGCAGGACGCCTTCTCCGGCATCGCCGAGTCGGTGGAGCCCGCCGTCGTCGGCATTCACGTTGAACCGGTAGCGCAGCGCCCCGCGCCGAGGACTCCCGCGCAGAGCGAGGAAGAAGATATGCCGGGCCGGGATTTCAATCCCTTCGGCGATCTCCCGTTCGAGTTCCGGCAGAACCCGTTCGGCCGCCGGGGAACCCCCGCGCCGATGCCTCGGGGCCGCTCCGCCGGTTCCGGCGTGATCATCCAGCGCACCGGGAACGAGTACTACGTCCTGACGAACTACCATGTCGTGCAGGGCGGCGGCAGGATCAAAGTGCAGCTTCACGGCATGAAAGACGACGTCACCGCGACCATGGTCGGCAAAGACGCCCGGACCGACCTTGCCGTGGTCAAGATGCGCCTGACCGGGGCGCAGCACGAGCGCCGGGTGGCGGCATTTGGCAACTCGGATAACGTGAAGGTCGGGCAGTGGGCCATCGCCATCGGCAACCCGCTCGACGTGGGACAGACCCTGACCGTCGGCGTCGTCAGCGCCAAAGAGCGCTCCCTGCCGGAGGGGATTCCCGGCAGCTTCGCCGAATACGCGGACATGATCCAGACCGACGCGTCGATCAACCCCGGCAACTCCGGCGGCGCGCTGCTCGACATCAACGGGCGGGTGATCGGGATCAACACCGCCATCGCTTCTCCGACGCGGAGCAGCGCCGGGATCGGTTTCGCGATCCCC
>JAHWJO010000599.1 GCA_019348365.1 Armatimonadota bacterium
GTGGATGTTTATAGATTTTTTATTCTTTGCTCGCTGTGGGGGGGTGGGGGTTGCGGGCCCGGCCTTGTTTTGTGTGCATTGTGGGTTTCTCGCGTTGTGGCGCCGAGCCCCGCGCCGCCCCCCCGCCCCGCGTCCTATTCTCGCCCACCCATCCGCCCACACCCCCTCCATTCATCAAAGGGATTGCCTATGGACCCGCTCGCGCTCGGATACTCCCCCTGTCCCAACGATACCTTCATCTTCACCGCCTGGGTCGAAGGCCGGATCGACGGCGCGCCTCCCGTGCGGGAACGCCTGGAAGACATCGAGACCCTGAACCGCATGGCGGCGGCCCGCGCGCTGGAGGTCGTCAAGGTCTCCTTTCACGCGCTCGGGCACCTGCGGGACGATTATGCCCTGCTCCACTCCGGCGGGGCGCTGGGCCGGGGATGCGGCCCCCTCGTCGTCGCCCGCGAGCCCCTCGCCCCGGAATCGCTGCGGGGAAAGCGGATCGCCCTCCCCGGCGAGTGGACCACCGCCGCGCTGCTCCTCCGCCTCTTCGCCCCGGACCTGAACGATCTCCGGATCATGCCCTTCCACGAGATCCTCGCCGCCACCCGCGACGGGCAGGTGGACGCGGGCCTCATCATCCACGAGAGCCGGTTCACCTACCCCCGCTATGGCCTCCATCAGGTCATCGACCTAGGGGAATGGTGGGAAGGGGAAACCGGCCATCCGATCCCGCTCGGGGGCATCGCCGTCCGCCGCGATCTCCCGCGAGACCTTCAACAGGGGGCCGACCGGGCCCTCTCGGAGAGCATCCGGTACGCCCACGCGCACCCGGAAGCGGTCTGGCCGACCGTCCGCCGCCACGCCCAGGAGATGGACGACGACGTGATGCGCCGGCACATCGCGCTGTACGTCAACGCTTTTACGGAGGCGTACGGCACGGAAGGCGAAGCGGCGATCCGTTTCCTTTACGACGAAGCCGAGCGGCGGGGCATCCTCCCGAAGAGTGACTGCCCCCTCTTCTGGGACGAATGATCCGGACATCTATCCCACCGACGCTGGATGACGCCGGCAACGTGGGTAAAGCACAACAGCACCCGCCCCTCTTTCGGGAGAACGCCGCAAAAACAGGCCCCGCACAACTTCCCTGGGCGGAGCCCGTTCGGTTGACCTTCAACGCTACTCATTTCAGGTCGTTTCAGGCGGTGGTATTCTCCAGGTACTGCCGCACCCGGTCGGTGATCTCCTCCTCCGGCGCGTCATCCAGCCAGTCCTGATAGTCGTCCTGGGCCGACTCGTCCAGCAGGATCGTGCGGATGTCGTCCTCGGTCGCCTCGGGGTGGATCGCCTGAACGGAACGGACCACCCCTTCCCATTTCTCCGGCTCCAGGTTAAACCGCTCTCTCAACGCCATCTCTTCCTCCCGATTCGCAGACAGGTATCCTTTACCTTCCCCTCCGGGGCCGGGGATAAACGCGACGGGAGCTTCGTTCCTCAGCCCGGTTTCCCCTTTCCGGGACGGAGGAGCGACGGCCTCATGGGGCCGCATTCCGATCTCCCGCCGGGAGTCCGCCGGAGAGTTCCAGGGTCTTTATTTGCGAGCGGATCTCTGTCAATGCTTGAGAGAGGTCTTTTACCTCGGCCTGCACTTTGTCCAGGCGCTCGTTGGTCCCCTCTTGCAGGCGATGGGTCCGGCTCACCTTCTCATCCGCCTTGTTCAGGCGGTCGCCGTTGACGGAGACGGATTTCTGCAGGGTGGTCAACTGGCGGTTGATCAGGTAGACCTTCCGATCCAGAGCGGCGAGGGTATCGAGCCGGGAGACGATCCGGTCCATCTTTTGGTTCGTCTCTTCCCACCTCTCATTGTTGGCCTTCAGCCGGGCCATGTCGCTCGCCGTCAGCTGGAAGAGGTAAAGGGTGTAGAAGAGCGCCCCCAGGATGACCAGCGCCCCGAGCCCCCCCGCCAGTATCGCAAGCAGGGGGGGCTTTCGCCGGATGTAAACCTCATCTCGATATTCGTCTGTATCCTCTTGCACGTAAAAAATACCCCTCTCTCTTCCCTTCCCCCGCAAGCTGTTTCTTCGTATCCGCTGCGGAGAGTTCAACCCCATGAAGGCGTGCGTCCAAACCTCTCTTTATTGTAAGGGATTCCCGCACCGGGAGGGATACCGGTGATCGCGGGGAACGGGGCCGTGCTCTCTCCCCGTTCGCGCCGGAAAAGCGAGGTGTGTTATAATAAGGCACAACTCCAATCCTGCGTCCGTATGAAGAATTGTAGCGGGTTCCCCTGAGCCATGGTCGATTCCACGCCCCACACCCTCCTCCGCATCGCCTCGCACACCGCCACCGTCACCCGGATTTTGATTATCCGGGCGGCGGCGTAGCGTGTCGCCCCGCTGACACCTCGCCCGTCGCCTGACCCCCGTTGCATTTTCGATTGCCGAACGCCGATTTGCGATTGAACCCCCGTCGGCGACCGCGCTTTGCGGCAATCCCCTTCTTTATTTCTATTAATTCTATGCCGATGCCGCGTGACTCCAGCCTGAACTTTACATTCGCAAATCGGCATTCGCAAATCGGCATTCGCAAATCGCAAATCTTTTGGAGTGACGAATGAAGATGGATAATACGGTTCAGATCTACGACACCACTTTACGCGACGGCTCTCAGGGCGAGGGCATCTCCTTCAGCGTCCAGGACAAGCTCAAGGTCGCCCGCCTCCTGGATGAGCTGGGCGTCCACTACATCGAGGGCGGATGGCCCGGCTCCA
>JAHWJO010000141.1 GCA_019348365.1 Armatimonadota bacterium
GAATTCCCATCCAGCCAGATCCCACTTGTTAGCGCCTCCCTCATGGCCGTTTCCGGGCTGTCGTAAATGCCGGGGCATTCAAGCTCATCATCAGAAATCCACCATTCTTCTCCATCATGCCGGCAGAGAGACTCTTTACGATAGGTGTAACAGCCATCCGGGCGCAGATAAATCGCAATCCGCCGTTCTCGATTATCGCTGTAGAGTGCTGTAATTGCTTCCATTTTATATCCCTCTCGCTCTACAGCCGCGCCTCCTCCACTTCCGCGCCGATGATCGGGCGATGATCGGGTAAGGGTATGGATGGGTGAGGATCACAAGATCCGGGCTTCCTGCCGGTAGCGGAACTGCCGGAACTTATCGATGTATTTGGTCACTTCTTTCTCCCCCACTCCCAACCGGTTCAGCGACTGCTGGATCATCACGACCCCAGCCTCGAACTCCGCGTGGATCACCATGTCCGCCCCCGCGTCCCGCATTCGGGGGATGTCCGTCCCCCGGTGGACCCGCGCGAGGACGAGGAGGTCCGGGTTGATCTGTTTCAACTCGCGGACGGCTTTTTCGGTCGTCGCGGCTTCGGGCAGCGCCACCACCGCGATCTCCGCCCGCTTCGGAGAGAGCTGGTTTAGCACCTCCGGCGAGGACGCATCGCCGTAGACGACCGTCATCCCCTCTTTGCGCATCCGGTCCACCGCGTTCGCGTCATAGTCCACGATCAGGTGCGGGATGCCCTGGGCGGTGAACGCGTTGGAGACGTAACGCCCGACCCGCCCGGCTCCCAGCACCAGCGCGCGCGAGCGATTCCGGGCCTCCTCTATATTGAACGCCTCCGTGCGCCCTTGGCGGTTGAGGAACCGGGAGAGCGCCGGGATCAAGTTCAGCCGCGCGTAGAGGGTTTCAGCGACCGTATAGACGAACGGCGCGAGCAGGATCGTGACCAGCGCAGCGGAGAGGATCACCGACGCGATCTCCGACGGGATGAGCGCCTGCCGGGTCCCGATGGTCGCTAAAAGGAACGAGAACTCTCCGATGTTCGCCAGCCCCAGCCCGGCGATGATCGCGGTGCGCCCATGCCACCCCAGGAGGTAGAGGCCCATAGCCGAGAGCAGCGACTTCCCGAGAAGGATGACCAACGACACCGCGAGCACGGCTTCCCAGTGCCGGACGATGAACGCGGGGTCGAGCAGCATCCCGACCGAGACGAAGAAGAGGGAGGCGAACAGGTCCCGCAGGGGCCGCACCTGGGCGAAGACTTCGTGGGCGTACTCCTCGGAGACGACGAGCCCGGCGAGGAACGCGCCCAGCTCCAGCGACAGACCCAGTGCGTGCGCCGCCCATCCCGCCGCCATGCAGATGCACACGGCGGTCAGGAGGAACAACTCCCGGGACCCCGTACGCGCGATCCATTCCAGCAGCACGGGCACGACCCGCTGGGCGACGACGAGAAGGGCGGCCACGAACAGCACCCCTTTCAGCAGCGACATCCCCAGCGGGGCCAGGGCGTTCATCCCCTCCGTGGTGAACATCGCCAGCGCGGGGAGGATGGCGACCATCGCCACCACCGCCAGGTCCTGCACCACGAGGATACCGAGCATCGCCGTGCCGTGACCGGTGTTCAGCTCCCCCCGCTCCTCCAGAATCCGCAGCACCACCGCCGTCGAGGAGAGGGAGAGCGCGCAGCCGAGGAAGAGTCCGCCGTAGGCCCCCCACCCCAGCGCCAGCCCCGCCAGCATGCCGAGCAGGATCGTGCCGAGGATCTGGATCCCGCCGCCGACGAGCGCCGTCTGCCGGACTCCCTCCAGCTCCTTCAGGGAGGTCTGCACGCCGACCGCAAACATCAGCATGGCGACCCCGAACCGGGCGACGGCGTTTACCGTCTCCTCATCGGCGAAGAAGCCCGGCGTGTGCGGGCCGACCACGATCCCGGCGATCAGGTAGCCGATCAGGACCGGCATCCGCACCAGTCGCGCGATCAGCCCTCCCGCCAGCGCCGCCACGACGGCCTCGCCTACTCTGAGCATGAATTCGAATTCCGACATGCCCCCTCCGGCTCAACGGAAAACCCTTCGATGTAACCTGATTGCTCCTTCAGGAAAGGATGGATCGACCGGTGTGAAATAAACGTTGGGTGTGAGTTCCCGCCGAATCAATTCGCGGCAACCACGGCACGAAGCATGTCCTGAGCGTAGTCGAACGGATCGCCCTCCGGCGACTCTCCCCCCGCTGAAGTCAGAAGTTCAGCGGAAATAGAGGTGAATGAGGCCAGGAGACAATAAAAACGGGTCTTCACAACCCCCCTTGCGTCTCTCCGCGAAACCCATCGTGACCTCTCAGGTATTTAGGCGGTACCCGGCGCCTACCCTTACATCATTACCCACTTCTCCGGGGGACTCTACGCCCAGCCGGTCGAGCCGAAGCCTCCCGGTTTGCCTCGTCGGCATCCTGCCCCACAGGTCGGGCAGGATGCCCCATGGGCCGAGAAGAAAGCAGTGTACAAAGTAAAGAGGTGGGTTTCATCCGGAGGGGGGCGGGGTAAAAGAAAACGCTCGTGACCGTTAGGAATGCGGCTCTTGTCATCGCATTCGCCAGGAAAGAGCGTTTTCTGTCGGCTCGTTTAGAGGGGAAATCGCCGACGGGTGGAAATAAGAACCAGGAGGGTGTCCGGAGCTGAGGGAGTTACTCCCGTGGCGTCGGACGGTCGGGGGCGGCACACGGAGAGGATCCGTTGCCGCCGTTCTCCGTCAAGTCCATCGCGCTCCAGCATTCCTCCTTGAACATGGACCATTTCCTCGCCCAGTCCGCCACCCCCTCGATCAGACGACAGAGGTCCGTCCCCTTCTCCGTGAGGCTGTACTCCACCCACGGGGGGATGGATTGGATCACGTCGCGATGGATGAGCCCCTGCAGCTCCAGCTCCTTGAGCCGCTCCGAAAGGGTGCGGGAGTTGGCGTTTCCGATGGCGTCCTGGAGGTGGCAGAAGCGCCGCTTGCCGGCGGAAAGCTCGTAGAGGATGTGGATCGTCCACTTCTTCTCCAGCATGCAGATCGCGCGGCTCACCGGGCACAATTCACGGCGCAGCGGCTCCGATCCTTCGCCTGAATCCGTTGTATTGGGGTCTACGAGCGGTTCATCTACCAACGTCATCCTCCGTACGGACGGCAGTTCGCCTCGGAAGGGTCAAACGGATTCACTTTCGTTGATCCGAATCACAGTATCGAGCGTATCCCTGTCGTATCTCTATCGAGAATACCGAATCCGGATCGACCGGGTTGGGAGCGGATACGTAACGTGTAACATGCAGGATTTAACATGCAGGGTTCGCCCGTCCGTTCTCCTCATGGAGCAGGGGGCGCTTCGGCGAACATGGGGCGCTTGGACGTTTCCCTCCCCGGTGTTGAAATCCCTGATGTCGAAGCCGGAAGGTTCCGTGCCGGAACCGGCGGCAGGCGGTGGAGGTACGATGGATAGATCGGAATTCCGGGGTCGGATCTCCAGCGAGACACCCCCTCCGACAGGGAAATTGCCGGGAGGAACTCCGGCCGAACGACGAAAGAAAGGGGGATCCACGGCCTGAAACGCATTGGAGCAAATGGCTTTGTGTGAAGGAAAATCGACACGCTCAGACCCAGGCAGACCCAAGCACTTGAAAAAGTATAGTGCCCCTGTTATACTTCATACCATAGAACCTATCTTTCTCCCCCGGGATGTGTGGAGCCGGAGCGGAGGCCTGCCCCACCCTCCGCCGTCGCAGCTTTTATGCCGCTGCAAACCTGTGCTATTCTGCATGGAACAGGGATGCGTTGAAGCCGGTCACCGCCTTCGCCTCTCCTGCCGGCATGATGCCCGCGCTCCTCTCCCGCCCGACCCACAGAAGGAGACCACCGTGCCCAACTCCCTGCCCCCTGAAGTGGATCACGAACGGTCCGAGTCCGCCTTCGTGGACGACGCCATGGCCGCATGGATGCGGCAGGCGACCCGCCTACCGCTCCTCTCCCCCAAAGCCGAGCGCGCCCTGCTCGAACGGTGGGCCAAAGGAGACACCCGCGCCCGCGAACGCCTCGTAGAAGCCAACCTGCGCCTCGTCTTTAGCGTCGCCCGCAAGTACATCCGCCCCGGCATCTCCCTCTCCGATCTCGTTCAGGAGGGGACCATCGGCCTGATCCGGGCCATCGATAAGTTCGATGCCACCCGCAACGTCCGTCTCTCCACTTACGCCGTCTGGTGGATCCGCCACTCCATCGAGCGGTTCATCCTCGACAAGGGCTCCGTCATCCGCCTGCCTGCTCACATCGCCGGACAGGTGCAGAAGATCTCCAAAGCGGCGGACCGGCTGCGCCGCGAAGCCGGGAAGGACCCCTCCTTCAAGGAAGTGGCGGAAGTCACCGGCCTGTCCGAAGTGGTCGTCGAGAACGCTTCCTCGCTGGACCGCCAGCCGCTCTCCCTCGATCAACTCGTTTCGGACGAGCAGGAGACCCGCCTCTCGGAGCTCGTCGCCGATTCCGAAACGCCCACCGCCACCGAGGTGATCGAGCGCGTCTCGCTGCAACAGGACGTGCACACCGCCCTGCTGGAGCTGGACCCCCGCGAGCGGGAGATCATGATCCTCCGCTTCGGGCTGGACGGCCAGCCGCCCCGCACCCTGCGCGAGGTGGGCGGGCACGTCGGCCTGACCAGCGAGCGGGTGCGCCAGATCGAGCGGGTCGCCGCCCAGAAGCTCCGCCGCAAGGGCCTCCCTGCCGCCGCGTAAAAGAGTTCGTTAGAATTTTAAATAAAAAGGGTGGTAAGCAAGCCGACAAATCCGGCTTGCTTACCACCCTTTTTATTTTTCTGTCGGTACTGATCAACGCCATATCGACAGAAAGAAATCTTTAAAAGTTAGAAACAGGAGATTGCATTGACAGGTGGGAATGATATATACTAGAAGACGGAAGGCCGTTTGCTTAAGAAGTACCTCTGGCCTGGTCAATCGGATTGGAGGGGAAAATGGCTGTCGACATATTTACCGATAGTGAGCTGAAGGATAGATTCGGTACTCCAGAGCTGAAATCGGTGGGGGGCGGACAGTTCAAGGTTACGAACGGATGGGATAAACAGAATCTCATCGTCGCTTTCGTTCCGCAGTTCGTCGGTGTTCCGGTCCTGGGTCAGATTTCGACAGGAAAGATCAGTTTCCATAAGAAAGCGTCGCCGCAGTTGATTGCGGGATTTCAAGCAGTAGAGAACGCCAATCTCAAGTCCAAAATTCTCTCTTATGAGGGTTCTTATAACCCGCGCCTGATCGCCGGGACGAATAAAGTTTCACGGCATACCTATGCCATCGCTATAGACATCAACGGCAAATACAACCCCTATAAGAAGACTCCTGCCGCAAAAGGTTCGAAGGGGTCGCTGCACGAAATCGCAGACGTGCTCAAAGATTTCGGGTTCGGATGGGGCGGGAACTTCAACCCTCCCTACGTTGACGGAATGCATTTTGAAGTCATTCGACTCTTGACGAAAGAAGAGATCGCAGCGCAGATGGAAAAATATGGGGGGAGTAGCGGAGTACAATTATTCATCGGAGACAAGAAGAAGGACGTGACCATTTCGGTCAAGGACGGGATTAGCTTTGCACGACTGGGGAAACTCACCGCCGCTATCGGCGAGACGGCTGAACCGGGGAATCAGAACATGCTGGTGCCGGTCAGACAATTCCTCAAAGGAAATGGGTACGCTGTCGATTTTGACCACAAAAAAGGACCGAGTGGAGCCATTATTGCGACTAAAATTTAGAGCCATACACGATTTTACTCGCTGGAGACTCACCCCCAACGTTGAAGGTTGAGTACATGCAGAAAGGCTGGGACGAGAGTTGATCTGTCCCAGCCCTTCTGCATGTACTTATCTCTGTATGGCACTAAGAGCCGGCGACCGGTCACTCCACTTCGCGGTTCCTGCGGGCCATCACGAAAACCATGATGCCGGCGAGGATCAGGGCGAGGAGGATGGAAAACCCTATGCCCAGCGCCAGCCCGGCCATGCCCCCCATGATGCACAGGATCCATCCCAGCACGCCGTAGGGGGTCAGCGCGCGAAAGAAGCCGTACAAGAGGGGGATCAGTCCGATCAGCCCTCCCACCGTCCCGCCGACCCAGAGGGGTTCCATCGAGTGACCTCCTTTCTCCGGTCGTTCGTCACCGGCTCCGATCCACAGTTCTCTTACACGATATCCGTCTCTTCGGCCCCGAGCGCTTCCAGTCGTTGCCGGAGCGCCTCCGCTTTCGTGGTGGGTACGGCGACCGCCAGGATCGTCGCGCCCGCTTCCAGGCGCTCCATGTAATGATCGGCTTCCTGAGCCGTAATGCCGATATGCGCCAGGGTCCCGGCAAACCCGCCGACGGTCGCACCGATGGTCGCCCCGCCGAGCGCCGTCGCCAGCGCGCCCGCGATGGCGATGGCCCCGATCGGCGGGGCGGCGATGAGGGTGACGGCTTCCGCCAGCAGCCCCGCTATCGCCCCGATGGCCCCGCCTCCCCATAAGCCGGTCGTGATCGCCTCCGTGCGCTCCGCCTGCTCGTACTCCAGCAGCTCTTCGCCATGACGGGAATCCTCCCACCGGAGCACCGACACCTGATCCTCCGTGATCCCTTCCGCCAGCAGCGACTCCACCGCTCGCTGCACCTGATCCACATCCCCGTAGACGCCGATGACGTGCCGTGTCATATCTGCCTCCCTGTCCTGTTGATTTCAGTCTTTCCCAAGCGAGACAGGATTATGCCGGATCGCGGCGGATAGAGGAAAAGGAGAGTTACATCGCCTCCTCACCCCTGCCCTGTCTGTTCATTCCCTGATCTTCAAAAATCGCTCACTCTATTCTGCATCAAACCCGCCTCTCATTTCCTTCTGTCCCGTGGGAAGTCCGAATCCAAAGGGGATCGTTTCCGTGGAGATCGCTGACAATCAGAAAGGAACGTGCTGTGAAAGGGATACGCGCCCGCATCATCGCCGAACGCACCCTCCGCTTTGAACCCTATGAATGGCCGGAACCCCGGAAAGAAGAGATCCTCGTGCGGCTGGAGCGGACCATCGTCAGCGCCGGGACGGAGCTCGCCAATTACACCGGCCTGGACCCCGACACCCGACGGCCCGGCGGGTGGTGCTACTATCCCTGGTCGCCGGGATACGGCGGGATCGGGCGAGTGGTCGCCGTCGGCCCGGACGTGAAAGCGTATAAGGCGGGAGACCGGGTGTACGGCATCTTCAACCACGCGACGTACGGCCTCCTGGACACCCGCGCGCGGTTTGCCCTTCCGGTGCCGGAGGGGCTCGATCCGGATGAGGCGATCTTCGCCCGGATGGCCGGGGTCTCGATCACGGCCCTCCACCGCGCTACCGTCGCCCTGGGCGATACGGCGCTGGTGATCGGCCTCGGGCTGGTGGGGAATCTCTGCGGGCAGTTCTTCGCCCTCAACGGGCAGAACGTGATCGGATTGGACCCGGTGGAGTCTCGGAGAAAGCTGGCGGAATCGTGCGGGTTCGCCGCCACGCTCGCCCCTTCAGAAGACTTGCCGGAGCGGATCGCGGAGCTTTCACATAAACGCGGCGCGCGGGTGGTGGTGGATGCGGTGGGGCAGTCGCCGCTCGTCATACAGGCCGTGGAGCTGGCGGCGAAGTGGGGGCAGGTGATCCTCCTCGGCACGCCTCGCGCCGATCATACCATGAACGCCACGCCCGTCCTCGCCGACGTTCATCGCCGGGGTGTGGACCTCATCGGGGCACACGAGTGGCTGTACCCGGTGCTGAAGCGTTCGGACCTGGGCAACGCCCTCACCATCGAGGGGAACGCCGAGCGCATCCTGGAGCAGATTGCGGCGGGAAGGCTGAAGGTGAAGCCCCTGCTCTCCCACAAAATTCACCCGCTCGAACTGGACGAGGCGTACCGGGGCCTGCTCGACCGTAAGGAAGAGTACCTGGGAGTGGTGCTGGATTGGACTCAGCTGGCCGAGGACTGAACCGGAATCCTGCTGGCGTGTGTCTGAACTGAACGTCGTTGCGACCTTCTGGAGCCTCCCTCATATCCATGCAAATGAAGCGAGAAACCGCTTCCGGAACAGTCCGGATAGCGGCACGGAAGCCGGTCAACCGCTCCGATAGAGGTAAGGGGGAGGCCCAACGAATACCCCGAATTATCTCCGTCCGATCTGACATCGATCTCCTGTCGGGATGGAGGAGGTGCGCGTTCGCTTGACGTTCGCCGGAAGGAGAGGCTATGCTGATTGCAGGGCCGATACAGCTTTGGCTCAACGATCCTTCAGGGCGCGTTCCTACCGGAAGAGAATGCAGGGAGAGGCATGCAGGCGCTTAACTTTTACTCCGAAGTGTACGGAGAATGGATCCGCAGCGGTCGCAAAACGGCGACGATCCGGCTGGGCGACAAGAGCGACAAGTACGAGACCGGCCAGGTCATCTGGATCACACTGGGCCGTCGGTTCGGGACGCGGCTGAAGCTGTTTGCCGCCGTCATCGATGCCGTGACGGTCAAGCGGGCGGGAGAACTCAGCCCCCGAGAGATCGAAAAAGAGAACCCGGAGATGCGCGCGACCGAGGATGTCCTGATCTTCCTGGAGCGGATATACGGCCAGCCCGTCACGGAGCTCGACACCGTCACGATCATCCACTTTTCGCGCATCCAGGAGTAAGCCCGCCAGCGATGCAGGTCGCTTGCCCCCGCCGGCAGAACCCTCTTACAGAACGAACACGAGGGAGGGAGAAGTGAAATGAATTAGGCCCGGAGGACGCGTCCTCCGGGCCTTCAGTTCTTCAGGTTATATACGGTTTATCCCTCCATTCGCTCCAGTGGAGCTTCAGGGGGATTCTAAATGGGATAGCCCGGACGGGAATCGAACCCGTGCCGCCACCTTGAAAGAGTGGTGTCCTAACCCCTAGACGACCGGGCCGGCGCCGCACGCTCCGCTTGTGGGAGGCACAACACGGCTATTATATCACCTCGCCGGAGGAACTTCAACTTTTCACGGCGGTTCCGGACGATTCTCTTCAAGATATTCATGCGCCAAATCAGAGCCTGAGTCTCAGGTCCATACCGAACGACGCGACGGGATCTTCAATTACCACTTTCACCATACATGTACCACTTTCACCATACATGCAAAAGAGTAGGAGCTTTGAAGATGTCAAAAACTTCTTTTCTTTTAAAGACGGGTCTGTTATTGGGATCTTATGCTTTAAGTTCGATGTTTTATCCTATGCCGCTATTTGCCCAGCAGGTGTATACCCAGGGGAGAGGGCAGATCAGAGCAAAGATTATAGTGGATAAGGCTCCCAACTCGGATACGCCTGAATACGTCTCAGCTACTTCAACACTGATCGTCCGTGCGAGAGTAGCGGTAAAAGCGCCTGCGCGCTCCGTACGGGGGCCTAAAGTGCTTCGCCGTCGTACGCCGGGGGGGTATGCTTGGCACGACTTTCTGTTCGACCAGGACCGGGTG
>JAHWJO010000142.1 GCA_019348365.1 Armatimonadota bacterium
TGTTCGGCCCGCACCGCGACGACGTGACCTTCCTCCTCAACGAGCGGGACGTGCGGACCTATGGCTCGCTCGGGCAGCAGCGGTCGGTGACGTTGAGCCTGAAGATCGCCGAGCTGAAGCTGGTGCGGGAAGCCATCGGTGAAGAGCCGGTGGTGGTGATGGACGACATCTTCGCGGAGCTGGACCGGTTCCGGGTCGCGCGACTCCTGGAGCGGGTGCTGCCGGAGCGGCAGGCGATCATCGCGACGACGGAGCCGGAGCGGCTCTCGCCGGAAGCGGTGGAGGCGGCGCAACGCTTCGCCGTCCGAGCCGGAGAAACTACGAAGTTATGAATGAAGAGTTATGAGTGATGAATTAAGTCCACTCAGGCCGAAGTATCACCTCCGGCATTCAGGGTTTTAATTCATCACTCATAACTCTTCATTCATCATTCATTAAGGGGTGTTGGAGTGAAGGGGCTGCGCTCGATTTTAGGCGATTCGGTGAAACAGGCGGGGGGGACGCGGCGCGCCGAGGAGCAGGCCTGCATCGGCCTGTGGGCGGAGACCATGGGCGAGGGGATCGCCGAAGCGACCCGCGCGGAGAAGTTCCGCGACGGCATCCTGTTCGTCATCACCAAGTCGAGCGTCTGGACGCACGAGCTGACCTTCTACAAAGAGAACGCGATCCGGCTCCTCAACGAGCGCCTGGGCCGGGAGCTGATCCGCGACATCCGGTTCCGGGTGGGGTCGCTGGAGCCGCCAAAGGTGAAGCTCGTTCGGCCCGAAACGGAACGGACGGAGCGCGTCCCCTCCCCGGAGCCGATGGAGACGATGCTGACGGAGCGGGCGCGGGCGCAGGTGGAACAGGCCCTCGCCGCCATCCAGAACGAGCAGATCCGGGAGCGGACGCGCCGGGTGCTGGTGCGGGAAGCGCACCGGCGGGAACAGAAGAAGCGGCAGGGCTGGCGGGAGTGCGAGCGGTGCGGCACCCTCCATCCCGAGAGCCACCGGATGTGCCCCCTGTGCCGCCTCCACATCCGCACCTGACCGCCCGTTCAGCAAACGGGACCGGGTAGAGATAAACTGGTTTCAGGCTTCCGGGGAGCGGTGTGGCGACTCTTCCCGCGCGATCTTCTCCACCACGTCCCGGTGGCGGCGTTCCATGTCGTAGCGGTCTTTGGGGTAGCGGCCCCGGACGAACACCTCGAAACCCGCCGCATCGGCGAGGGAATCGGGAGAGGCCCCCTTCCGGAGCTGCTCCCGGACCCAGATCCGGATTTCGGCGAGGTAGCTGGCCTGCCACTCCAGATGGTCCTGAATGGCGCTCCACCCGCGCAGCGCCGGGCCGTGCCCCGGCACGAGGAGGTCGATCTCCATGTCGAGCAGCCGGTGCAGCGAGTCTTCCATCTCGTGGCTGTTCCCGTCGGAGAGGGCGGGGACCGTCGCCGTCACCACGGCATCCCCCGCGAAGAGCACGGCGTCCTCCACCCCATAGATGCTGACGGAATCGACGCTGTGACCCGGCGTGGGGATAAAGCGGAAGTTCTTATCCCCCAGATCGAGGTAGAGCTCCTGGGAGAACGTGACGGTGGGAAAGCAGACCTCGGCTTCCACCTCCCTGACATCCCCGCCCTCCCGTTCCGCCCGTGCCACGACCTGGCGGCGCATGACCTCCGGCGTGAGGGAGGAGGCAAAGATTTCCGCTCCGGAGAAAACACCGGAGCCGAAGATGTGAGCGCCGTGGCCGTGGGTGAAAGCGAGACGGCAGGGCGGCTTGCCGCGATCCAGAATGAAATCGGCCAGGGCGCCCGCTTCTTCCCGGTCGTTGCCCGAGTCTATTGCCAGCGCGCCCCGCTTGCCGATGACGATCCCGTTCTTGCCTTCCACCCCCCGCCGATCCGCCGTGTACACGCCGGGCGCGATTTCGTTGATCATGAATTGTATCCTGTCCTGTGAATCATCTCGTTTGAAATGCTGCCGCCTCCACGATTCCGGATAACGGCCAGCCGACCGCAGCCTTACCAGGCGTACCCTTCCGGGGCGGGGCGGTAGCCGGGGAAGATCTCGTCCAGCCGCTTCAGGGTCTCCTCGCTCAACTCGATCTCCAGAGCGCGGAGGGAGCCGTCCAGCTGCTCTTTGGTGCGCGGGCCGATGATCGGGGCGGTGACCACTTTATTATTCAACAGCCACGCCAGGGCGACGTTCGCGGGCTCCTCCCCCAGCTCCCCGCAGAGGGCTTCCCACTTCTCCAGCTTCTCCCGGTTCTGCTCCACGTTCTTCTGCATCCCTTCGCTGCCGCGCCGCCCCACCGAGTCGGTGTTCAGGACGCCTCCCAGGAGTCCCCCGCCGAGCGGGCTCCACGGGATCAGCCCGAGGCCGTACGCCTCGCACGCGGGGATGAGGTCGAGCTCGACGGTTCGGGCGTTCAGGTTGTAGAGGCTCTGCTCGGAGACGAGGCCGAGGAAATGTCGGGCCTTCGCCGCTTCGTTCGCCTTCGCAATGTGCCACCCCGCAAAGTTGGACGAGCCGATGTAGAGCACCTTTCCCTGCTGCACCAGCAGCTCCATTGCCTGCCAGATCTCTTCCCACGGGGCTTCCCGCCAGACGTGGTGCATCTGGTACAGGTCGATGTAATCGGTCTGGAGGCGGCGGAGGCTGTCTTCACAGGCGCGGCGAATATGGAGGGCGGAGAGGCGGCTTTCATTCGGCCAGTCGCCCATGTCGCCGTACACCTTGGTCGCCAAGACCGTCTTCTCGCGCCGGCCTCTCCCCTGCGCGATCCATGAGCCAAGGATCGATTCGGTGATGCCCTTGCCCTTCTCGCCCCCATAGACGTTCGCGGTGTCGAAGAAGTTGATGCCGTGCTCGTGGGCGCGGTCCATGATCTCGAAGCTCTCGGCGGTCCCGGTCCTCGGCCCGAAGTTCATCGTGCCCAGGCACAGCCGGCTCACCTTCAGGCCCGTCCGGCCCAAATTCGTGTACTGCATGATCTCTTTCCTTCCGGATGGATGAGGGACTTCCTATTCATGTGCCCTCCCGTTATGTCTTTTTCCCGGTGAGCGGGTAAAGCAAGTGGGCGCTCCGTTATGTATCGTTCGATCCGAAATGGAGGAGAACGGGCCGGGAGGGCAAGAACTCACAGGGCTGTGGATAACTCTCGTGAAAACCTGTGGATAACTCCTGTGGATAACATGGATAACTTCTGGGGATAACTTCCTCCGGAGCGATTCACAGGCCGAATGGGGATAAGATGAAAAGTTATTCACAGCCCCTCTCATGGCGTGGCTCACGCTTGTCCCCGAAAGTTATCCACAGTTTCCCCGCCTCTACTATAAAAACTAAATTATATACATGAGTCCTTCAGTCTAATAACTTACCCGCCGACCCCCTCCCTCGAATCTTCTCGAAACGGACCTTTTCTTCTATGAACGATGGCGACTCTTCTGCTCCCCCTCAACGGGTGGAGACCCCGGTAGTGACCTATTCGCTGCTGCTGGCGAACCTCCTCATCTGGGCGGTCACTTCTTATCTGGTGGGGCGGGGCCAGTTGCTGCACACCCTTGCCGATGGGCCGGGCGTGCGGGGTCTGATCGCGGTGGGAGCGAATAATTCCGATCTGGTCTTTCAGTACGGGGAAGGGTGGCGGCTCATCAGCGCCTCGTTCCTGCACGTCGGGTTTCTCCATCTCGTGTTCAACAGCCTGGCGCTCTGGATCTACGGCCCGATCCTGGAGCGCGAGTTCGGGAAGGGGAGCTTCCTTCTTTTGTACCTGGTGAGCGGCATCGGGGGGTATCTCCTCAGCTCGCGGATGAGCCCGGAAGCCGTGAGCGCCGGCGCCAGCGCCTCCGTCTTCGGACTGATCGGCGCGCTGTGGAGCATGCTCAAGCGCCGGAACGCCCCGGACGCCGCGAAGCAGACCGTCATCTGGATCATCGGCCTCAACTTCATCTGGGGGCTCCAGCCGGGATCGAACATCGACAACTGGGCACACGGGGGTGGCCTGCTGACCGGGCTGGCGCTGGGATTCGCACTGGAGAGCCTCCCCCGGACAAAAGTCCTGCGGGTGAGCCTGAACGTCACCGCTTCCCTCGTCTCGCTTGCGCTCTTGGCGTACGGGCTCGGGAACGCGATGGCTTTCGCACGGTACGTTCTCTTCTCCCAGAACGGCTGAGTTGCTGATGAAGCTGATCCGTTCTGGTGGCCGGAACATATGTTTGATATAATGGATGTAGAGTTCTGCCTGCTATACTTCAAATGAGGTGTCAAATATGTCTGTGCAGCTTTACGGAGATGATAAATCCCGGTCCTCCTTGCTAAGAAAGGACGACGGTTACATCCGACTCGGCAATATCCTTGACTTGTCCAAGTTTCATTTTCCTCGAACATTTGAGGATTTTATTCAGGTGCATGATCGCCCCCAAGGCCCGGAAAGCTGTCGCATAGTATTCGGAAAGAATATCAACCATTTCCGATTCACCGGGGATGAAATGTGGTCTGACTATTCAGATATAAAAGAAGCATTTGATCATCATCAAATCCATTCACATAATCGACCCTACAGCTGGGATTTGATCTCTGCTCCCGTAAAGGTCGTCATTTCCTATCAAGGTCGCCCCATCAAAGCGGTGCTTACCTATGAGCGGGTCTTTCCTCAGCGTGGTATTCTCGCACTGCTTCGCCCTCACGAATCTCTTCGCAGGGCTTATGCTGCCGTTGCCGTCCTCAATTCGGCATTCGGACTCGCCGCTTACAACGAGATTTCAAAATCGGCTGATCTCTCCACGACCCATCTTGAAAATATTAAAATTGCTCATCAAGAAGCGACCGAAGAAGATATGAATCGTGTAGCCGGTCTCTCGTATCAAATCTCTATCCTCTACGAAGCCGAAAAGCGGTGTGGCCGGAGCTTCTTTGAGCAAGAGGAGTGTCTTTCAAAGAGCCTGAATATTGCCGTTTCCATCCTACTGAAAGTTGAGGAAGGGCAGCCGGAGAAGATGGTCGAAAGTGTCCGCTCTCTCAATCCCTGGGGGATACCTAAAGGCCAGCTTAATCTGTTCGATACCTCGCAAGAGCTTCTAGCTTCTCCTGCTAAAATCAAGTTGTTATCCACATCTGAAAGGCGGCGTTTGAAAGTATTGCAGAGACGGTTGGAGAAGGATACGATTTCCCAGGAGGAGAGAATGGAATTGGCTGATCTGGGAAAGATTGCCATTTATGAAGAGCGATTGAATGCCGAACCTCCTTCAGAATTCAGGATAGGAATTAGCCCGGAATCAGATAACGGCAATAAATCTCAGAAAGAATCTAATGGAACAGAGGAGTTTTCCCACTGGACGAAACGAATCTTCTGCATTCCCGGAGTTTGTGGGGGGAAGCCTTGCATCGCGGGTACACGCATACCCGTATGGGTTCTTGAGCACTTCAGAAGATCCGGGGCTAGTGACGCTGAAATATTGAAAGCTTACCCTTCGCTGACTGCTGGTGACCTCGTCGCGGCTTGGCAGTATGCCCATATTCATGAGAAGGAAATCAATACTCAGATAAAGCAGAACAGGGGAGAATAACTCGAATGGCCCGCTTTTATGCGGATGAAAACTTTTCTTTCCTCGTCGTTGAGGAATTACGTAAATTGGGCCATGATGTACGAACTGCTGAAGAGGCAGGAAGAGCTAATCAACAGATACCCGATGAATATGTGCTAGAAGATGCTGCCAATGAGGAAAGGATACTAATAACTTTCGATAGGGATTTTAGAAAAATGCACAGATTACAACCTCTGCATAGAGGTATTGTTCTTTGTTCTGTCGATAATGATGCAATTGCTTTAGCACAACGAGTACATCGAAAGATAGAAGAACTTGGTGAATCTGTTGAGTGCCAGCTTCTGCCTATCCATTTACCAAATATACAGAAGAAAAAGGGAAGGGCAGGTAATTAATCGCCTGCCCTTCATCTATACGTGTAACACTTAAGCCCCGCAGCACTTCTTGAACTTCTTGCCGCTACCGCAGGGGCACGGGTCGTTGCGGCCCGCCTTGGGACCACTCGACACCGGGGCCTGGCGGCTCTTCCGGTTGGAGAGCAGGTTCCGCACCGGCGTGGAGCGTGGGGCCTCGGCGTGCCCGTTGCCGTCGTACTCCTCGACGTAACCGTTGCCATCCCCGTCGCCGTTCGCTTCCAGCGGCGTGTACTCCACCGGCGGCGGCGCGATCTGGAGACGGAACATCAGCGCCACCACGTCGCGCTGGATGTTGTTCTGCAGCTCCTGGAAGTACTCGAACGCCTCTTTCCGGAACGCCACCAGCGGGTCGATCTGCGCGTAGGCCCGCAGGTTGATCCCCTCGCGGAGGTAGTCGATGGCCTGGAGGTGGCTGATCCACTTCTGGTCGATCTGCATCAGCATCACCTGCCGCTCGATCTCCCGGAACGATCCCGGCCCCGCCTGCGAGTCGATCTCCTCTTCCCGCGCCGTCAGAGCGTTCTGCCCGATCTCGGTCAGCCAGTCGGTGAGCTGCTCGGCGGACTTCCCTTCGAGCTCCTTCGGCTCGGCGTACCAGGCGAGGGGGAAGACTTCGTTCAGGTTGTTGTAGAGCGCTTCGAGGTCCCAGGTCTCCTTCGGGGCCTCGCCGGTATGGAGCATGACGGCGTTTTCGACGATCCGCGCGATGTGGTCCTTGATGCTCTCGTGGATGTCCGCGCCTTCGAGGACCCGGCGGCGCGTGCCGTAGATCACCTCGCGCTGCTTGTTCATCACGTCGTCGTATTCGAGGACGTGCTTGCGGATGGCGAAGTTGTTCTCCTCCACCTTCTTCTGCGCCCGCTCGATGGCCTTGGAGAGCAGCCCCGCCGCGATCGGCTCGCCCTCATCCCAGGTGGCCTGGAGGATCCCCCGGCCCTTGTCGCCGAAGAGCCGCCAGATGTAGTCGTCCAGCGAGAGGTAGAAGCGTGACGAGCCGGGGTCGCCTTGGCGTCCGGCGCGGCCCCGGAGCTGGTTGTCGATGCGCCGGGCTTCGTGCCGCTCGGAGCCGATGATGTGCAGCCCGCCGACTTCCCGCACGTGGTCGCCCTTCTCGCGGGCATCCTCGTAATGCGCCGGGTTGCCGCCCAGCAGGATGTCCACGCCGCGTCCCGCCATGTTCGTTGCGATGGTGACGGCTTCGGGCCGGCCCGCGTCCGCGATGATCTCGGCTTCCCGCTCGTGGAACTTCGCGTTGAGGACCTTGTGCTCGATCCCGGTCTTCATGACCTCTTTCAGCCGTTCTTCCTGGCCCGTGATCTCCAGGATCTCGGCGAACTCCCTGAGATTGGTCTCGTCGAACGGATCGGGGGACGCGCCGAGCGCCTTGGCCGCGCCGGTCAGCTTCGCCACCCAGAGATCGCCGAACGGGGAATTGAGCTGCGCTGAAATCTGCGCCTTCTCCTCCTTGGAGAGATCCTTGTCCGCCCAGAGGCGGTACTGGAGGGTAGTGATCAGCGCGAGCAGCTGGAGCCGCTCGTTCAGGAGCCGCTCGGAGAGCCGCTCCGACACCTCGATGGTCCGGGTCCCGACGAGGACGGGCCGCCCCAGCGCGTGCATCTGGAGGATCTCGCGGACGACGCCCCGGAACTTCTGGTCCTCGGTCTTGTAGACCACGTCGGGGAAGTCCTGCCGGATCATCGGCTTGTTGGTGGGGATGGTCACCACGTCCATGCCGTAGATCTTGCGGAATTCGGCTTCCTCGGTCTTGGCCGTGCCCGTCATGCCGCCGATCTTCTGATAGAGGCGCATGTAGTTCTGGTACGTGACGGACGCGATGGTCTGGGTCTCCGCCTCGATGGGGCAGCCTTCTTTGGCTTCGAGGGCCTGGTGGAGGCCGTCCTGGTACCGCCGCCCGAACATGAGGCGCCCGGTCTGCTCGTCCACGATGATGACCTCGCCGTCCTTAACGACGTAGTCCACGTCGCGCTTGTAGGCGTAGCGGGCCTTCAGGGCGGCGCCGATGTGGTGCATGAGGGTCACGTCTTCGGCGATGTTCTCCACGTTGAGCCCTTTTTCCACGCGCTCGGTCCCGGCTTCGGTGAGCATGGCGGTGCGGGCCTTCTCGTCCACGGTGAAATGCTCTTCGGGGGTGAGCACCGCCACCACCTGGTCCACCGCGTAGTACTGGTCCGTCGATTCTTCAGGCATGCCGGAGATGATGAGCGGGGTCCGGGCCTCGTCGATGAGGATCGAGTCGACTTCGTCCACGACGCAGAAATAGAGGTCGCGCTGGGTCATCTCCTCCAGGGAGTGGACCATGTTGTCGTACAGGTAGTCGAACCCGAACTCGGAATGGATGCCGTACAGGATGTCGCACTGGTAGGCGTCCTTGCGGGGGACCTTCCGGGCATACTGGAGGCGCGGGTCCTCCGGCTCATAAGCGGGATCGTAAGTGTACGCGGGGCGGTACCCTTCCGGGCTGCTGCTCTGGGTGGATTGCAAAACGCCGACGGTCAGGCCGAGGGTGTGATAGATCGGGCCGTTCCAGATCGCGTCACGCTTGGCGAGGTAATCGTTGTGGGTGACGAGATGGGTGCCCCGTCCCAGCAGCGCGTTCAAATAGAGCGGGAGGGTCGCCACGAGGGTCTTGCCCTCGCCGGTCCGCATCTCCGCGATGCGCCCCTGGTGGAGGACCATGCCGCCGATCATCTGCACGTCGTAATGGCGGAGGCCGATGGTCCGCTTCGCGGCTTCGCGCACGAGGGCGAACGCCTGCGGCAGGATCTCGTCGAGCGCGTCCTGCTCGGCCTGGCGCAGCTCCTTCCGGTAGTCGTCCAGCGGATTCGGCCCGTTGGGGCTGAATTCGGCCTCGTTCACCTCCGGCTTAGGGATCCGCTGGCGGCGCTCTTCGATGAGGGCCTTGAACTCCGCCGTCTTTTCGGCCAGCGCTTCGGTCGGGATCGCCTCGAATTCGGGCTCCAGGGCGTTGATCTTATCCACCACGGAGCGGAGGCGTGACACCTCGCGCTCGTTGTTGTCAAATAGCTTGCGTAAAAGATTCAATGATGAGTTCCTCGATCCCCTCAAGGCGGCAGCCCGTTTCCCTTCCGGGATGCCGCTTACCGGAGGATTGTACCACCGGGGCTGAAAAGGAGTCAATTAACGTGACGAGAATGAATCGGCGACGGGAAGGATGGCAAAAGATGCGGGTTCTGATCGGGGCGAACCGCTCCGGATGCGGGTCGGCCTTCCTTAAATAAACCTCAGTCTTGAGTTGAAAATCTCAGGCGTGAAAACCTCATTGAAAGCGGTTCCGATGAGCGGTTTACGCAGAAATCCACGTTTAGGGAGGTTTCAACCCAAGACTGGGGTTTAATAATAGTCCGATTCTAAGACAGTACGGCGAGGGCAGGCGTTCCTCGCCTTTTCATGCCTCTCCCGGTTGGGTTGAAAGGGGACAGACAGGACTGACGCAGAGGGTCAGGCGCTCGTCCTCCCGCCTCACTGTCATCCCGAGCGAAGTCGAGGGATCTGACC
>JAHWJO010000600.1 GCA_019348365.1 Armatimonadota bacterium
CCCTCCCGCAAGACGCAGTTTTGATTTTTGTGTGTTGAGTTTTCAACCCCCCCCCCCCCCCCCCCCCCCTGCCGCCCCCGGCCGCGCCGGGGAACAAAAAAAACCCCAACACTCAAAATTCAAAACGGTTCATTTGTTTTCGGAGCCGAGCGACAGCGCCGCCTGCGAGGTCTCCCGATTCTCTTCTACCGCATCGGTGGGCACGGTCTCGGCGGACACCTGTGACAGGTACTCCAGGCCCAGCGTTTTGAACGGCTCCCGCTCCACCCCGGCGGGGAGCGCATACCCCTCCACGTAATCGCTCCACTCCTGCTCCAGGGTGCGCCGGACCGCCTGCGTCGGAGCGGCGGGGGCGAACCCCTTCGGGCGGGGGAGGCGGATCGATAAATCAAAATGCAGCGCCTGGGACCGGATCTCCCGGAGCTTCGCGTGATCGAGGTCCACCTGTACCTTGCGGGGCACGTCCCAGACCACCTGCCGCACGACCTTGTCCTCCAGGCCGCCTTTCACGCTTTCCGCCGCGCCCTGAATCCGCTCCATGATCTCGGCGGCGGCCAGCCCGTCCGCGTGGATCGGAGGCAGGTCCCTCAGCGCGCGGACTTTCGATTCGTGGAACGTGACCTGCCGGGTCTCCGTGTCGTACTCGATGAACCCCTTGGGAGGACGGCCTTTCCCCACCTCTTCCCACGGGTTGAAGCTCGTGTATTCGAGGGACCCGCAGTAGTAGGCGTTCTCCGCCAGCTTCTCATGGAGGTGGTAGTGCCCGCACGCGATGTAGTCCCAGCCCGCGCCGAGGACCTGGCTTCGATGGATGGTCAACCCGTCGTACATGTTATGGCCGATCCCCTCCAGCGTGCCGTGGAGCATCAGGAGGTTCGTGCGGCTGTCGGGGTCCGGCTCGATCTGGAGGTTCGAGAGCTCACCGAGGCTGCGGTGGGGGAGGCAGAAGATGGCGGCGTTCAGCTCCGGCAGTCGAACGGCTTCGTACCGGCCGTCCCGGACGACGACGCCGGGCACGTTCTCGAAGAGACGGAGGATGCACCCGGCTTCGGCGGAACGGGGGGACTCATGATTGCCCGCGATCATCACGACGGGCGCGTCGCACTCCTGCCTGAATCGCATGAGCGCTTTGAAGGTTCGCTGCAACACGAGGTTGCTGGGGCGAACGCTGTGGAAAAGGTCGCCCGCCATCAACACGAGGTCGGGCTTCAATCGGGCGATGTCGTACAGGGCCCGATTGAACGAATCCTGAACGTCCTGTTCCCGCTGATTGATCCCGGAGGGGGTCAGGCGGTGGTAAGCGCGGTAGCCGAGATGAACGTCGGCGAAATGGATCAATCGCATGAGCCGGGTTTTCTGTGAGAATTTGCGATAAAAGGAACTGGGGGGTTCCTCTCCGAACTCGGAGAGTTGTGGAATTAAGGGTACATGTTTATTATATCACTCGGGGAGAACGAAAGGAATCCGGCGATCGTGAGATCGCGCGACTCCCCATGGGGAAAGGATTTCCCCCCTCGTGCCGACAATATGTTACGATAGAATGATCGATTCTGTCCGGCCTCACCGGTCGGCAGTGGCTTTGTGACCGTTCATCACTCGCATTTCCCGTCCTTCGTGGGCTTTATCCGCCTGTGTGCCGGACCGAACGATTTCCTGCTGAAACTTTTAGCGGCTCAGGCCGTCCCATTCCCATGGTCCAGCGTATCTGTCCCGCGATCCTCCCGGGCCGGGGGAGAAGGCATGCCGACCCCGTGGGGTTTCGGTCCGTGATGTACGTGAGGTACGTACGGAAGAGGCCTGATAACGATATGGCGGTGAAATCCTCGGTGAGAGTCCCAGAACCTCAGGATCCTGAACCCCAGGATGAAGACCGGCGTCAGGATCCTGAACTCCAGGGTGAAGGCCCCCGTCAGGATGAAGACCTCCGTCTCTCCTTCGACGAGCTGGTCATCAAATACGAGCGGAAGATCTATAACCTCATCTATCGCCAGCTCGGGGATGCGGAGGACGCCGCCGACCTGACTCAGGATACCTTCGTGCGCGCCTACAATGCCTATGGGCGCTTTCGGGGGGACTCCAAGGTCTACACGTGGCTCTGCCAGATCGCGCTGAACGCGTGCAAGAACCGGTTCCGACAGCGGGACCGCCAGAAGCCCCATCTGGGTCCCTCGCTGGACGAGCCGTTCGGCGATGAGGAGAGCGACTCCCGCCTGCGGGAGATCCCGGACGTCTCCTCCGAACCGGGACTGCTCTTCGAGCGGCAGGAGCTCCGCCGGATGGTGGAACGCGCCATCGACTCCCTCCCGCCCGATTACAAAGGCGTCATCCTCCTTCGCGACGTGCAGGGGCTGACCTATCATGAAATTGCAGAAGCGACCGGTTTGACGCTGGAAGCGGTGAAAACCCGCCTCCATCGCGCCCGGCTGATGTTAAGACGAAAATTGGAGCCGTATCTGAATGCGTAATCTCCCTTTGGCCCTCAGGGTCCCACGGAACGTCTCACGCAACCCTCGCCCCACTCGACGGAGGCCCAAATGAAATCTCGATGGAGTCTGGCGACGGCCTTCTTCTTTCTCTTCTTCGTGATCGGGCAGGCGTTCCCGCAGGCGCCGGCCGTCTCTGAAATCGTCCTTCAGGGCAACAAGCAGATCACGAACGACGCGATCCTCTCGACGATCCAGACCCGGGTCGGCCAGCCGTTCTCGGTCACCACCATGAACGCGGACGTGGCCCGGATCCGCCGC
>JAHWJO010000143.1 GCA_019348365.1 Armatimonadota bacterium
CAGATCTATAATGACTTCGCGGGGTACAGCGACATCGCCATCGGATCGGCGCTGTTGTTCGGGATCCGGGTGCCGGAGAATTTCCTCCAGCCCTACTTCGCGATGAACATCGCGGATTTCTGGCGGCGGTGGCACGTCTCGCTCTATCGCTGGATCGTGGATTACGTGTTCATCCCGCTTGGAGGCAGCCGGAGGGGGCTGGTACTGACGTGCGTGAATACCGTGCTCGCCCTGCTGGTGTCGGGGCTGTGGCACGGGGCGGCGTGGCACTTCGTGGCGTGGGGACTCTATCACGGGCTGCTGCTGGTGGGGTACCGCCTGTTCCGAATGGCGTTCCCGGAGGGATTCGCGTTCCTGCCCGCGCCGGTGCTGCGGGCGACTTCGTGGGGCCTGACGTTCGGGGCGGTGACGGTGGGCTGGGTGCTGTTCCTGTATCCGCTTCAGACCGTGGCGGGCGTGGTGGCGAAGCTGCTGTAGCCGGGTAGGTGGACAGGCTGAAGTTAATGGATTCAAAATGTGGGAGAACTGAATCGACAGCGTTTAAAATATAGGTGGGTTTTGTGGGAATGCGGGGTTGGGCCGGCGGTTAAAACCGCGCCTGGAGGGGCACGAAGTCGCCCTCCGGTGACTTAACCCCCGGTCGAATCTTTCAGAAAAGCCGGTTAAGAAGTCCCCGAAGGGGTACTTCGTGCCCTTGTTGCCGCTAATTCATTCGCCGGGCATGCTTCCGCTCACATCCAACGGGGAGACATTCATTGGCCCATATAAACGAGAGCTACTTCAACCTGAAAGGCAGCTACCTCTTCAGCGAGATCGCGCGGCGGGTGAAGGCGTTCGGGAAGGCTCACCCGGATGCGAAGCTGATCCGCCTCGGGATCGGGGACGTGACGAAACCTCTGCCCCCCGCCGTCATCGAGGCGCTGCACGCCGCCGTAGACGAGATGGCGAGCGCGGAGAGCTTCAAGGGGTACGGCCCGGAGACCGGGTACGAATTCCTCGCGGAGAAGGTTGCGGAGCACGATTACGGCTCGCGGGGCGTGAAGATGGCCGCCGACGAGGTCTTCATCAGCGACGGGGCCAAGAGCGACACCGCTAACTTCCAGGAGTTGTTCGCGCAGGACTGTACTGTGGCCCTCACCGACCCCGTGTACCCCGTGTACGTGGACAGCAACGTGATGGCGGGTCGCTCCGGGGAGATGAACGAGAACGGGCGCTACGAGCGGTTCGTGTACCTGCCCTGCACGGCGGAGAACGGCTTCAACCCCGCCCTCCCCGACCGCCATGTGGACCTGATCTACCTCTGCTACCCGAACAACCCGACCGGGGCGGTCCTCACCCGCGACGAGCTGAAGAAGTGGGTGGACTACGCGCGGGAGCAGAAGGCGGTTATCCTCTACGACGCGGCGTATGAGGCGTACATCCGCGACCCGGAGGTCCCGCACTCGATCTTCGAGATCGAAGGGGCGCGGGAGGTCGCCATCGAATTCCGCAGCTTCTCGAAGACCGCCGGGTTCACCGGGACGCGCTGCGCCTTCACCGTTGTTCCGAAAGAGGCGCAGGCATATGGCCGCAACGGTGAGGCGCACGGCCTGAACGCCCTCTGGTTCCGGCGGCAGAGCACGAAGTTCAACGGCGTGCCTTACATCATCCAGAAGGGCGCGGCGGCGGTCTACACCGAGGCGGGGCAGGCGCAGGTCCGGGGGATGATCGGCGATTACATGGAGAACGCGCGGATCATCCGCGAGGGGTTGGAGTCGGTGGGGCTGAACGTGTTTGGCGGGCGGAACGCGCCGTACATCTGGGTGAAGACCCCCGAAGGGATCGATTCGTGGGGGTTCTTCGACAAGCTGCTGAACGAGGCGCACGTCGTGGGGACGCCGGGGTCCGGCTTCGGGCCGAGCGGCGAGGGGTACTTCCGCCTGACCGCCTTTGGCCGCCGCGACCAGACCGAGGAAGCCGTGGAGCGGATACGGACGCGCCTGAATCTGTGATTCACCGCAGAGACGCAGATAACCCCTGAACCCCTTTTGAACCACGAAGGACACGAAGGACACGAAGAACACAAAGAAAAACATGAAGCAACCGCAGATGAACGCAGATAAACGCGGATAACCCCTCACCAGATCACCACTTCATCCTGTCACCCCGTCATCCGGTCATCTTGTCAGGGGTTCGGGGTTCTAAAAGTCCTCTGTGGCAGTCCCAAATCGCCGGAATGGAGTTGATATGTCCGAGAGAGACGAACCGATCACGGAAGAAAAGGCCGAAAACCAGTGGCGCTACGTGGCGTGGGGCGTGATGCTCTGGCTGGCCGTAACGGCGGTGATCCTGATGAGCGGCGGGAATTCCAAGTTCATCTACATCGATTTCTGATGGCCGTCCCCTTCCTCGATTCCGGAGCGCATGAAGGACCGGCGGATTACTTGTTGATTCTGCGCCGGAACATCGCGCTGGACGGGGACCTCATGCTGGCCCGGAGGGAGTTGGAAGCGTTTTTCCAGACTCCGGTGCAGAATGTTGAGACGATCCATGAAGGGATTATGGAAGGGGCGGATGGGGCCGGCATTCAGCAATTTATCCCATTCGATTCCTGCGTCCGACCGGAAGGCGTGATCGGTTTCCGCGTCAGCGGCCCCCCCGCGCTTTTGCCCCGGCTCATCCGGCAAGTTTCGTTCATCCAGCAGATCTTGTGCGTGCTTCCCGAACATGGGGGAGGGAGAGCATGGGTTGAGGATCTCCGCAGGGAAGTCGGGGAGGTGATTGTTACCCGTGAAGCGGAGGGGAAGCTCGTCGTTTCAGCGCTACCGCATTATCTTCTTTTTGAGCTTTCGGAAGCGGTCGTGCGGGCCTCCTCGGATGGAAATGAAGTCCGAAGGAAGCTCCAGCAACTTACGGATGCGCTGTTGGGGCACACGGCCGACCGGGAAGCGGTCGCGCTCGCGCAAGCCGTCCTGATCTCGTGCAGGTCCACCTCTCCTCCCCTTCACGGTCTCCACTACTTTAAGGCGAAGTTCTTCCCCCGGATGGCGCGGTCGCTGATCAACATCGGCACGGGCGCATGCGAAGGCGAGCGCCGGATACTGGACAGCTTCGCGGGCAGCGGGACGACCCTTGTTGAGGCCGCGACGCTGGGGCATGACGGCGTGGGAGTGGATGTCGATCCCCTCGCGGCGCTCATCTCCACCGCGAAGCTGGACCTGATGGGGATGGAGAGCGGGTTTCTGGAGGAAGAGGCGGAGAACGCCATTCTCCGGTTGTCATGCAAAGCGAAAGTATTAAATCAGACACCGCCGGATGCGGCGATGCTCTTTCCGGAGTGGATGATGCGAAACCGCAGGATGACCGGGGAGCTGGCGGGGAGTCTGGCCTCCGAGATCGGGGCGTTGCGGTGCGTCGTGGAGGGTTCCGCCCCGGAGGCGAGAAACCTGCTGCGGGTGTTGATGTCGGACGCGATCTGCCGCAAAATCCGCATGCGCTTCCTGGGGACGGGAGTCGGGCGGTTCTCTCTTACGGTGGGTTCCCGGCCGCTGTCCCGGATGTTTCTTCAATCCCTGAGCCACGCGGCGAAAGCGGCGGCGGCGGGAGAGTGGCTGCGGGAGAACCTTCGACTGAATCCCGCGCCGGGGCAGGCCCTCGTCGGGGATGCGCGGCGGCTGCCGGACCGGATCGGGGCGTTCGACCTGATCCTGACCTCTCCCCCCTACCTCCCGGCGTCGAGCGGTCGGGAGAGCTACGCAAAGGCCCACGCGCCGTCATTGATCGCGCTGGGGATGAAGGATGCAGGAAGCGTGGACGCGCTGGCCGATGGCTGCATGGGCGCGATGGAGGGAGACGAGCCGGATTTTATGGAGTTGCTTCAGCGCGAGCGTGACGCGGTGGAGTGGCTGGCACGGGACGGGCTGCGCCGCCCGAAGGCCGGACCCACGGCCCGCTATTTCCTCGACATGCGGCGGGCGTTCGAGGAGATGCACCGGGCGCTGAAGCCAAGCGCGCGGGCGGTAGTGGTGAGCGGGAAGCAGAGCACGTTCTACACGTTCTCGACGCGGGAGCCGCTCTACGTCGTGCCGTGCGCGGAGATCCTCGCGGAAGAAGCGGAAGCGGCGGGATTCGTGTTGGAAGCCCTGCACGACGTGCAGCTTCAGAAGGCGAACCGGAACGCCCGCCCCCGCTCCCTCGACGATTATTTCGAGACGCTCATCATGCTGAGAAAGGCGGGAGAATGAACATCCTGGTGCTCGATGTGGATACCCTGCGGGCCGACCACCTGAGCGCGTACGGCTACCGGTATCCCACCACCCCCGCCATGGACCGCCTCGCAGCTGAAGGGGCGCTCTTCGAGAATGCGCTGTGCGCCGGGCTGCCCACCGCGCCCGCCCACACGAGCTTCTACACCGGGCGGCACCCCATCGCCCACGGGATCGTGAGCCACGGCGGGGCGCGGGACCTCCCGGATATGATGCCGTTCCTGCCCGAGCTGCTGGCCGCGCAGGGGTTCACGACCGCCGCCGTGGACAACCTGTACGACAACAAAAAGGGGTTCGCGCGGGGCTACGAGTACTACATCAACCCCGGCCTGAAGCGCAAGGCGGGCCTGTTGATCACAGCGGAGGAGCTGAACGCACGGGCGATCTCGTGGCTGCGACAGCACGCGGATGAGCCGTTTTTTCTTTTCCTCCATTACTGGGACCCGCACACCCCCTACCTGCCGCCGGAACGGTACCGCGACCTCTTCTACGAGGGCGTGCCGGACGATCCCGACAACGATAGCCTCGACGTGATGCAGCGGCAGCCTCTGGGCGATCTCTGGACCGAGACATGGTTCCCGAAGCTCCACCCCGACCTCACCGATGCGGATTACGTCCGCGCGGCCTACGACCAGTGCATCCGGTACACCGACGACGCCATCGGGGAGATCCTGAACACGCTGGAGGAGCTGGGCATCGCGGGGGAGACGCTGGTGGCGCTCATGGGCGACCACGGCGAGAGCATGACCGAGCACGACATCTACTTCGAGCACCATGGCCTCTACGAGCCGACGCTCCGCGTGCCGCTGATCCTGCGCTGGCCGGACACGATCCCGGCGGGACGGCGCATCCCCGCGCTGGTGCAGCACACCGACCTCCTGCCGACGTTCCTGGAAGCCACCGGAACGAAGATCCCAGAAGGGGTGGACGGTCACAGCCTCTGGCCCCTGATTCGGGGGGAAGTCACCTCCGTGCGGCCCTTCGCGATTGCGGAGGAATGCACCTGGCAGGCGGCGTGGTGCATCCGCACCGAGCGGCACAAGCTGATCCTCTATCGCCAGCCAGGGCTCCACAACACGCCCATGCGGGAGCTGTACGACCTCGCCGCCGACCCCGGCGAGACCCGCAACCTCGCGCTGGAGGAGTGGGAGCTGGCGGACCACCTGGAGCGCGAGTTCGAGCGGTGGCTGCGGGAGAAGATGCACCGCCACAGCCTCATCGAAGACCCCCTCATCGAGCAGGGGATTACCCTCGGCAAACGGTGGCTGGCCGAACGGGATCGATTCAAAGGGTAATTGGGTCGTTGGGAAGTGCCCACCCCTATTTGGGTGTGCAACGGGATCTTGTCTGTGTCGAAGAAGAGAGGATAACGGCGTTTAAGAGCGACTCCCCCAACGACCCATTCACCTAACGACCCAACGACCCAAATTATTGAATTCAGACAAGTTCCTTGCTAGAGTAGGGGTGAGGCAGGAACTCTTCGGAAGCATCGCCTCGAACAATCTTCTTTCCAGTTCATTGGGGAGTAGCGAGGGCCACGCGAAATCAGCGTGTCCTCGGCAGGATCGTCATGACGCGGAGCCGTCGCAAGAGGAGCCCCCGCCGGTCCTGCCGCCGGAAAGCAGACGATTTCGGTTGCGAGACCTTTGACGGACCCGGTCCCATGCCGCGATGAGCGCGTATGGGCGGGAGGTCCGCAAAGGTCTTTTTTCATGGGCCGCTGCGGTCCACCCGCAGTGGAGCCGCGCATGGAGGACATCGCCGGAATCTTTCTCTCCCTGATCGTCGAGTTCGTTTATCCTTCAATCAGGCTCCTGTTGGAAATCCTGTTCCGGGTCCCTCATTTTGTATGGGAATTACTGGAGCTGCTTCTCCACGGGATCGGTGAAGGATTCCCCGGAAAACATCGGTCCCTGATGGACCGGGAAGACGAACGGCCCTTGTCTCCCTCGCCCGTCCCGTATCCCTCTCGCGCCTCCTGGAGCACGAAGACCGAATGAATCAACCGATCATCTGGATCGCATTTACCGCCGCCATCCTGTTTTTGTTGCTGCTGGACCTCGGCGTGTTCCATCGCAAGAACCAACGCGTCTCCCTACGCGAAGCCGCCACCTGGACCATCATCTGGGTCAGCCTGGCGATGGCCTTCAACCTGTTGATCTTCTTCTGGCAAGGTCCGAAACCCGCGCTCGAATACCTGACCGGCTACCTGATTGAAAAATCGCTGTCGGTGGACAACATCTTCGTCTTCGTGATGCTGTTTTCGTACTTCCGGGTGCCGGAGGCCCTGCAGCACCGGGTGCTGTTCTGGGGGATCATCGGGGCGATCGTGATGCGGGCGACGTTGATCCTGATCGGCGCGGCGCTCATCGCGCGGTTCCACTGGGTCATCTACATCTTCGGGGCGTTCCTCGTCATCACGGGCCTGCGGCTCTTCTTCCATAAAGAGGAAGAGATCCACCCGGAAAACAACCCCGTTTTCAACCTGTTCCGCCGGCTCTTCCCCCTCACGCCGGATTACGTGGACGGGAAGTTCTTCGTGCGGGAGGCGGGGCGGCTGTTCGCCACTCCGCTCGCCCTCGTGCTGGTGATGATCGAGACGACCGACCTCGTCTTCGCCCTCGATTCGATTCCGGCGATCTTCGGCATCACCCGTGATCCGTTCATCGTGTACAGCTCCAACATCTTCGCCATTCTCGGCCTGCGCTCGCTCTATTTCCTGCTGGCGGGAGTCATCGGGATGTTCCGTTACCTCCAGGTCGGGCTGTCGGGGGTGCTGATCTTCATCGGCGTCAAGATGCTGATTTCGGGATTCTACCACATCCCCATCGTGGCGTCGCTGGGAGTGGTGTTTGCCATCCTGGCGACCTCCATCCTCACTTCGCTTCGCGCTTCAGCGAAAGAGGCGAGGATACTCGCGGAGGCGGTCGGTCTGGATACGGGCCCTCCCGGCGAATCGGAGAACAAAGAGAAGCTGTCTTCTTAGATCCCTTCCGGAGGCGCGTGATGAACCGCTTCAAAGGTGAATACGATCCTGCTGAAACCCGACAGTGGAAGCGTCGGGATCGGCTCATGGCGGCGATGAATTGGATGGGTTTGTACGGGACCCTCATCCTGATCGTCACCGGCATTATCGGTGGATTGAGCTTCGCTCAGGCGGACAATCTCGGGCTGTCCGACGGGTTGCGGTGGGTTGCGCTCGGAATCGGGATCCTTTCCGTATCCCTCATTGCTTTTATGAATCTGTTTCAGAATAAGATTGCGGAGTACTGCGTCCTCGACCGGGTGGACGCTTCATCTGACGTTTCCGGGCTGCCGGATTCCGTCAACGCAGACGGTGGAAGCTTCGATGCTGGGGGCGGATGTGGGGATGGGGATTGAGGAATCTTTGCGAAGTGTCGGATACGGGCCGGCGGGGAGGCAGGGATAAAGGAGTTAGATGAACCGATCAGAATCGGATCGATTGTACGAGGAAGCGCAGCGTTACATCCCCGGTGGGGTGAACTCCCCGGTGCGGGCGTTCAAATCCGTCGGAACTCAGCCGCTGTTCATCGAGCGGGGACAGGGCTGCACGGTCTGGGACGTGGACGGCAACGCCTACACCGATTACGTCGGCTCGTGGGGGCCGCTCATCCTGGGCCACGCCCACCCGGCGGTGCTGGAAGCGGTTCGGGCCGCCGCCGAGCGCGGGACGAGCTTCGGCGCGCCGACGCGAGGCGAGGTGGAGCTGGCAAAGCTGCTCTGCGAAGCCGTCCCCTCCATCGAGGAAGTGCGCCTGGTGTCGTCGGGAACGGAGGCGGTGATGTCCGCCCTCCGTCTCGCGCGGGCGGCAACGGGCCGGGCGAAGCTCGTCAAATTCGAGGGCGGGTACCACGGTCATGTGGACGCGCTCCTCGCCTCCGCCGGGTCGGGCGTGGCGACGCTGGGCATCCCCGGCACGCCGGGCGTGCCGGAATCGGTGGTCGCGGACACCCTCGTCCTCCCCTACAACGATCCGGAGGCCGTACGCGACGCGTTCGCCACTCATTCGGATTCGATTGCCGCCGTCATCATCGAGCCGGTGGCGGGGAATATGGGAGTGGTCCCCCCGCAGCCCGGATTCCTGGAAGGGTTGCGCGAGATTACCTATCAGCATGGCAGCCTCCTGATCTTTGACGAAGTGATCACCGGCTTCCGGCTGGGCTGGGGCGGCGCGCAGGCGAAGTTCGGGGTCATGCCGGACCTGACGACGCTGGGCAAGATCATCGGCGGGGGGTTCCCTGTCGGGGCGTTCGGCGGGCGGCGCGACCTGATGGAGCGGATGGCCCCGGCGGGTCCGGTGTACCAGGCAGGGACCCTGAGCGGTAATCCCGTGGCGGTGGCCGCCGGTCGCGCCGCGCTGGAGGCGCTGCGGGAAGCCGGGACCTATGAGCATCTGGAAACGCTGGGCGCACGGATGGAAGAGGGTCTCCGGCGCGCCGCCACGGATGCGGGCGTGACGGTCACACTTAACCGCGTGGGATCGATGATGACCGGCTTCTTCACGGAGGGGCCGGTGACGGATTTCGCGTCCGCCTCCCGGTCGGATACGGCGAAGTACGCGGCCTTCTTCCGGGCTATGCTGGAGCGCGGGGTGTACCTCGCCCCCTCGCAGTACGAGGCGGCGTTCGTGGGGCTGGCTCACTCCGAAGACGAGGTGGATCGAACGACCGAGGCCGCAGCGGAATGCCTGAAATCCCTGCGTTAAGCGGTGTTCCGTCGCCTTCCGATGCGGGCGTCGCCCCGCGCCTTCCCCCTGCCCTTCCCGGATCGGATGGGAAGTCCCTTCCCCATGGCCCTTCCTGCGTCCCCTTCTGACCGGCTCGCTTCGGAGCCGACCGGACCCGCGACTCCCGCCGCCCCCTCCTTCTGGGTGACGGCGGGCGTTCTCCTGCTCTTTCTGGCGGGGCTGTCGTACGCGTTCGTCAACCTGCCGCCCCATGACCTCTGGTGGCAGATGCGCGCGGGCCGGATCATCGCGGAGGAGGGCCGAATCCCCACGCTGGATCGCTTCTCCCACACGGCGAAGGGCGAGCCCTGGCTGGTGCAGGAGTGGCTGGCGGGGCTGATCTTCTATCGCCTCCAGCAGTCCTTCGGCATGGATGGGCTCGCCTGGCTGAAATTCGCGCTGATCGGCGTGGCGGTGATCGGGGTCGCCGCCGCCGGGACGACGAGGGGGGCGCCGCTCCTG
>JAHWJO010000601.1 GCA_019348365.1 Armatimonadota bacterium
AGGCGGGCCACATCGGCCATGGAGTATTCGCGGGACGGGGGGGCAGCAGACATGATTGGGTTCTCCCTTCAAACCGATTATCGAGCGGTTTAGGGAGAATCTTGAGGGCTGGAAACTGATCATTCTACTCGGCAGTGGCCCCGAACCAATCACCGACCCCCGAGTTATTTCGCCGGGACGAGGCGCATGATGCGGTCGTCGTTGGAGGCGGGATCGCCCCGTCCGTCCCGGTTGGAGGTCGAGAAATAGATCGCACCGTCCGGGCCTTCCGCCATTTCACGAATCCGGCCGTACTGCCTGTCCAGCAGCTTCTCCTGGCGCACCACTTTCCTGCCGTTCAACACCACGCGGATGATGGAGCGCCCCCGCAGGTTGCCGAAGAAATAGTTGTTCGTGAACGCGGGGAGTCGGGATCCCCGGTAGAACATTCCGCTGGCCGGAGCGACCGCCGGGGTGTATTCCAGCAGCGGCGCGACCATGCCGGGCCGGGTCTGCTCGTGATGGATGACCGGCCAGCCGTAATTCTTTCCCTTCTCCACGATGTTCACCTCGTCCCCGCCGCCGGGGCCGTCGAAGCCGGAGGGGCCGTGCTCGGTCTGGAACATGAGATTGGTGCCGGGCTGCCAGTCGAGGCCCTGGGCGTTGCGGTGCCCGTAGCTCCAGATCTCCGGACGCGCGCCCGGACGGTTGGTGAACGGGTTATCCCGGGGCGCCGTGCCGTCGTCGTTCAGGCGGAGGGTTTTCCCCCCGAGCGAATCGAGCTGCTGCGCGATCTCCCGGTCGGAGGCATCTCCGGTGGTGACGTAGAGCTTGCCGTCCGGCCCGAACTTCAACCGCGTGCCCGCGTGGTTAGGCGCGGCGGGGATCCGGTCGATGATCGTCTTCGGTTCGACGAGCGCGTCCCCCGTGTCCCGGTACCGCTCCACGCGGACGACGCTGTTCCCCCGCCGCCCGTGCGTGTAGGCCAGGTAGACCCACCGGTTCGTTTTGTAGTTCGGATGGAGGGTCATCCCCATGAGGCCGCTTTCGCTGGTCGCCCGCGCCTCCCGGATGTGCGCGAGGGGCTGGGGCCGCAGCTTGCCTTTCTCCACCACGCGGACCCGACCCGGACGCTCTGTAAACAGCATCCGCCCATCCGGCGTAAAGAGGATGGACCAGGGCACCTCGAGGTTGCTCACCACGGTTTCGACCCGGAACTTCCCGTCTCCATTCCGCGCGGAAAAGGTCTCGTTCGAGTCCGGAGCAGCCGGTGCAGTGGCGGCGGTCCGCTCCTGCTGGCACGAGAGGGTCCCCGCGATGAGGAGAGGGAAGAGCGAAAATAGCAGCATACGGCGTCGTAACATCAGATCGGTCCCTTCAGAGGCGTGCGTTTGGAGGCGTGACATTCGATATGAACGTTATATCCATTCGCGACCCCCTCCATCAACGGCTCCGGCCTGGGAGCCGAGGCGGATCGAGTAAAACAACCGTCGAGATTGTTCCTCTTCATCCCCGGCAGAACGCTCGCCCATGAAGGAGGAGGGACGTGGAACCTCACGCGCGGGCAACGGTCAACAGTATGTGAGTTTTTGATCCGAAGTCTGCGAGAGAAAGTCTTTCCCGTCCGGGGAGCACAATGGCCACTCCCCGGACGTACCGTTTATCCGGTGAACGGGCGATTTTCTCCTCTCTCAGAAACCGTTGATCTCAACGAGGTTCAAATCCTTCCGGGAGATGGGTAGATAAAGAGTGGCTTTGTGCCCCGCATGAGGGCTGAAGCGTGTAAGATCAACCATCGAAAATAAGCTTTGATGCATAACGGAAGAAGCGCCTGTTCTCTCCGCTTAAGAAGAAGCAAAAGATTCAAGGAGTTTCATGATGAAACGACACGTTCTATCCGCCGGAGCTCTGATCGGCACCGCAGCCATGCTGGGATCGCTCTGGGTTTCCGGCGACGCTTCGGCCAAGCCGAAGAATAAAGAGAAGAATAAGGGCGCCAAGGCTCATTCCCGCAAAGATAACCGTGACCGAGACAACATCCGGCATCGGGAGAACGTCCGTTACCGGGAGAACGTCCGGCATCGGGACGATGACGACGACCGGCGCTCGACCCCGCCCGGCTGGAGCCGGGGACGCAAGACGGGCTGGGGCGGGAGCGATGTTCCCCCCGGCCAGGCGAAGAAGCGGGATCGGGACCGGGACGACGATCGGTTCGATGATCGGAACGAGCGACGGCGGGATCGGAACGAGCGTCGGCGAGACCGAGATGACCGGCGGGACCGCAATGGCAGCCGGTACACCCTTACCGGACGCGTCGTTGCGGATACGGACCGTTTCTCGCGAAGGATCACCATCCAGACCAACAATGGCACCAACCAGACGCTCACCGTCGGTCGGGACGTTCCGATCTATCGCAACGGCGCCCGGATCTCCGTACACGAAATTCGGGAAGGCGAGGTCGTGCGGGTTCGGACGGCTCGCCTCAATTCCGGCGATGTCCGCGTGATTCGCATCGACGTGATCTGAGGGTAAACAACCTCTCCTGACCGCCTTCTGTCCAACAGGCCGACTCATGTGAGTCGGCCTGTTGGCTGTACCCGGTGAGATAGGGTTCCGGCGGTAGAACTCCCTCGCCATAGATTGAAATCGACCGGGATCTGAGAATAAGAAGGGCCGACTCCAACAGGCGTCGGGCCGTCGGTTTTGTGGCTGGTGCAGGGAAGGGGGCGTAGTAGCCCCTGCCGCCGCCCCAGCCGGCCC
>JAHWJO010000144.1 GCA_019348365.1 Armatimonadota bacterium
TAGAGGCAGGCGAGCTTCGCGCTCGTGCCCGTGCCGCAGGGGGAGCGGTCGTAGGCCCCACCGGGACAGAGGACGAAGTTCCGGCTGTGGACGCCCTGCGTCGGGGAGGGCGCGAACAGCTCGATGTGGTCGATCACCCCCCCGTCCCTCCCGGTGATCCCTCCCCGCTCCAGGGCCTGGCGGATGCGCCAGGTGTATTCCGTCAGGGCTTCCACGTTCCCCAGCTCCAGCGCCTGCCCGTGATCCTCAACGAGAAAGAACCAGTTGCCGCCCCAGGCGACGTCCCCGGTGACAGGACCGTGACCCTCCACCTCCACACGCACTCCCTTCTCGTGGCGGTAACTCGGCACGTTCCTCACCGAGACCTCCCCGTTGTCGTGGAGCGTCGCCGTGACGATGCCGACGGGAGTCTCGATCCGGTGTTCCCCCGCGCCGATCCTCCCCAGATGGGCGAGGGTCACGATCAGGCCGATGGTCCCGTGGCCGCACATGCCGAGGGCGCCGACGTTGTTGAAAAAGATCGCCCCGGCGGCGCACGAAGGGTCGCCGGGTGCGGTGAGGAGCGCGCCGACCATGACATCCGAGCCGCGCGGCTCGTTCACCACGGCGGTGCGGTAACGGTCGAACTGTTCCCGAAAGGCCACCAGCTTCTCCGCCGCGCTCCCCGGCCCCAGGTCCGGGCCGCCCTCGACGATCACCCGAGTCGGCTCCCCGCCGGTGTGGGAGTCGATAACTCTCATTCGAGCGACGCTGGAGGGTCCCATTAAAACGCCTCCGGCAGTTCCGGGCGGTGTTCGGTCCCCCGTCGGATGATCTCCAGGATGGCCTCGCGCTCCGTCCCCCGGATCGGGCGGCGCGGCGCCCGCACCCATTCCGCGCCGTAGCCCACTTCCTGCAGCGCCAGCTTGATGTACTGCACGAACTTAATCTGGGTGTCCAGTTTCAGCAGGGGCAGGTACCAGCAATAGATCTCGCGCGCCTTCTCCAATTGCCCTGAGGTCGCCAGGGTCCAGAAGCATCGGTTCTCGCGGGGGAACGCCAGCCCGAGGCCCGTCACCCACCCGTCCGCGCCGAGCGCCGCGCCTTCCAGCGCCAGGTCGTCCAGCCCCACGAACAGCGCGTAGCGGTTTCCGCAACGGCTGCGGATCTCCGTGATGCGGCGGGTGTCGCCGGAGGATTCTTTGATCGCGACGAGGTTCTCCTCGTCCGCCAGCTCCTCGAACATCGCCGCCGTCAGGTCTACGTGATAGGCGATGGGATTGTTGTAGCAGAGGATCGGGAGGCCCGTCGAGCGCGCGACGGCGCGGAAATGGGCGACCGTCTCCAGAGGGTCGGCCTTGTAGACCATTGCGGGGAGGAGCATCAGCCCATCAGCCCCGAGGTTTTCCATCTCCCGCGCGTAGCGGGCCGCTCCCCGCGTACTGTTCTCCGCCACCCCGCTCAAGACCGGCACGCGCCCCCGGCTCACCTCCAGCGCCGTCCGCATCACCTGCCGTTTCTCCTCGGGGTCGAGGGTGGTGTTCTCTCCCAGCGAGCCGAGCATCACGAGACCGTCCACCCCGGAGTCGATCAGGATCTCCAGGTGGCGCGCCGTGGCGTCCAGGTTCAGGCTCTCGTCCTCCCGGAACTGGGTCGTGACGGCGGGAAAGATGCCGTTCCAGCGGATCGTCATTAGGTTCCTTTCCGTCTCTCTCGAAAGATTCGTTGTAACGGTTCAGAAGGGGCCGGCGGTTGAAACCGCGCCTGGAAGGGCACGAAGTCCCCCCCGGGGACTTCACTCTCAGCCTTTTGCTATTCCTGGCCGGGAGGGAAGTCGGCGAAGGCCGACTTCGTGCCGTTGTAGCCGCGACTTCAGTCGCCGGGCCGAACAGTTACGATTCGCTTGCGTTTCCCTCATCCCTTTAATCAGGGAGGCGGGGGATCCGGTCCAGAACGCCGTCTTCCCCCATCAGCGATTCTACCTCGTCAAGCTCCAGCGGGGCCATAGAGGTGAAGACCTCGAAACCGCCCTCCGTCACCGCGCCCGTGTCCTCCACCCGGATATACAGTCGCTCTTCGGGGACCCACATCTGCGGGTCCACCGAGAAGACCAGACCCGGCTCCAGCGGGCGGTCCCGGTAGTTTCCCACGTCGTGGACGGCCATGCCGACGGGGTGGGAGAGATGGCCCCGGAACGCGAGCGCCCTCCGGGCCGCCGCCTCGTAGATCGGCTTGGAGAAGCGGGTGGCTTCGACGACCCCCGCCATCTCTTCCGCCGCCTCGTCCATCACCTGATCGGGCAGCACGCCCGGCCGGATCCGCTTCAGGAGCGCCTGGTAGTATCCGACGATGAAGCCGTACAGTTCCCGCTGAACCGGGCTGTACCGGCCGCTCACCGGCCACATCCGCCCGATGTCGCTCGTGTAGTAACGGGTGTCGGGGGCGTAGTCCATCAGGATCAGGTCCCCCTCCGAAAGCGTACCGTCGCAGCGCCAGTAGTGCATGCGCCCGATGTTCTCGGTCCCGGCGGCGATGATCGCGCGGTAGCCGTCCCCCTGCGAGCCATGAAGGCCGAAGATGCACCGCGCCAGGGCTCCCAGCTCGTACTCTTTGAGGCCGGGGCGGGTGCAGCGCATCGCCTCGCAGACCGCCAGCGCCGTCATCCGTCCGGCGCGGCGCATGAGATCCACCTCGCGCGGGCTTTTGACGAGCCGGAGGCCGTCCAGAACGGGGGAGAGGTCTCGGATGAGTAAGCCGGGAAACCGGCCCTTCAGGCGCTCGATGAAGCGGGCTTCGCGGGAGGGCGCCGATCCCCATGGGTCTTCCGCGACCTTCCGGGTGGCGTAAAGCAGCTCGTCCCGGTAGGAGGAACGGCCTTCCGCCGGCTGGTGAGGCGTATAAAGCTTCCCCGCCCCTTCCAAGCAGGAAGCCAGCTCCTCCACCGGGCCAACAAAATCCACGCCGGTCAGCCGCCGGACCTCCTCGACCCTGTCGGAGGACAGTGAGGGGCCTTCGCTCGCCTCCTGCCGCTCGTCCCGGCGGGGGAGGAACAACGACGTGGTGCGGCTCCGCCCGTCCAGCAGGAGATACGCCCCCGGCGCTTCGACCCCACAGAGGTAATAGAATTCGTTCGTCTGTCGGAACGCCTCGGACCGCTCCACCGGTCCCGCCCCTTGCAGAAGCGCGAGCGCGGAAGGCCCGACGGCGTCGAACAGCTTCGCCCGCCGTGCCGCGAACTCCTCCGGCGGGAAGTCGGCCTGGTAAGGGAGTTGGCGGGGATCGCGGGTCAATTCATCTCTCCTGATTCCGACTTCCGGATGAAAGCTTGAATGGGCCGCTTTCAGGCCGGGCGCAGTCACCTTCCCCTTCCGGAAGCGGAGTACACTACGGATTCACCCTCGGCCTCTCTCATTTTCACCGTCTTTGCCGTCCTCTCCCGCTTTGCCCTTCAGGGAGGCGTTATCGTGGGGCGGGTCCACGCCGAGCAGATGCCGCACGAAGAAGTCCTGAAGCCGCCGCCGTCCGTAGAGAGTCCCTGTGATGCCGTGACCGCCGCCGGGCACCACCAGCAGCTCGAAATCCTTGTCCGCCCGGATGAGGGCGTTCACGACCTGCATGGTGCTCGCGGGGTCCACGTTCCGGTCCAGCTCCCCCACCATCAGGAGCAGTTTTCCTTCCAGCCGGTGCGCGAGGGTCACGTTCGACTGCTCCTCGTAGTGCGGGCCGACGGGCCAGCCCATCCACTGCTCGTTCCACCAGATCTTGTCCATCCGGTTGTCGTGGCAGCCGCTGTCGGCCACCGCCGCCTTATAGAAATCGCCGTGGAGGAGCAGGGCGCCGAGCGCGCTCTGCCCCCCCGCCGAAGTCCCGTAGATCCCGACCCGGCTCAGGTCCATGTAGGGGTATTTTTCCGCCGCCGCTTTGATCCATGGGATGCGGTCGGGGAAGCCCGCGTCGGCGAGATTCTTCCAGGCCACGTCGTGGAACGCCTTCGAGCGGTGGGAGGTCCCCATCCCGTCGATCTGCACGACGATGAAGCCCAATTCCGCCAACCGCTGCGCCGTAGGGACCGGGGCGTAGGCTTTCGGCACGTGGGCGCTCTGCGGGCCGGCGTAGATCTGTTCCACCACCGGGTACTTTTTTGCGGTATCCAGGGTGGACGGGCGGAAGATCACCCCGTAGATGTCGGTCTTGCCGTCCCTCCCCTTCGCCGTGAACCGTTCGGGCCGGGGCAGCCCCGCCGCCCGGAGCGCCGAGTCGTCGCCCCGCTCCAGCTCCAGAAGCTTCTTGCCGTCGCGGCTGCGGCGCAGCTCCGTCACGGGCGGGAGGTCCACCCGCGAGTAGGTATCGACGAAGAACTCCCGGTCCGGCGAGAAGAAGACCCGGTGAGCGCCGTCGCCCTCGGTGAGGACGCTCAGGCCGGAGCCGTCGAAGTTGACCCGGCAGAGGTGGACGTAGTACGGGTCCTGCCCGGGCCGGATGCCCCCCGCCCGGAACCAGACCTGTCGTTTCTCCTCGTCCACGCGCTCCACCCCCCGCACGACCCACTCCCCTTTTGTGATCGGGTTATTCAAGCGCCCGGTTCGGGTGTCGTACAGGTAGAGGTGGTTCCAGCCGTCCCGCTCCGACATCCAGATCGCTTCACCCGTTTTCTCGATCCGGTGCAGGAACGTCTTACCGGTCCAGTCGATGAACGTCTTCGCGGTCTCATCGATGAGGGCGCTCGCCGCCCCGGTGTCGGCGTCCACCGCGATGAGGCGCATCACCTGATGACCCCGCTGGTTGTAAAGGAAGGTGAACCGTTCCGAATCCGGCTCCCAGCGGACGTTTGAGATCTCCCAGGGGGTGGGGAAGAGATCTTCCCGGATCGGCACGCTTTTCCAGGTCTCCACATGGAAGAGGCGGGGCCGGGGGTGGGCGATCCGGTCGCCGGGCTTCAGGTAGTCGAAGGTGTGGAGCTTCGGCTGGAGTTGGTCTTCGGGAGAAGATTCGATGAGGGGGACCGGGCGCTCCTGCGCGGGCACGGTCTGGAAGACCACGACCTTTTTGGAATCGGGGGACCAGTGGGGGCGGCCTTCGTAGCGATCCTCCGCCGACCCGTCCGTGGCGAGCGCCCGTTCCTCCCCGGTCGCGACATCCTTCAGGAAAACGTTGTAGTCCCGATATTCGATCCGCCACTTCCCATCGGGCGAGAGCGCCGGATTTTCGGAAGCCTTGAAGCCCGATTTTCTACGCGGCGGCTCCCGGTCGATGACGGCCAGGGCTGGGAAGTCCGCCGCCGCGAATGCGGCCAAGGGTCGGCCTCCTCGATCCGCGATCAGCCACACATGGCCTGTAAAGGTGTGCTGGCGTTTGGTTTGCCCCGCCGACAAGGTTCCGTAGCTCCGCCGCTGCCCCTCCGTATCCATCCAGAAGAGGGTGACTTCCTCGCCCGTCCGGTTGGAGAAGGTGAGATAGGTTTCCCCGCCGCCGTTCCGGGAGGGGGGGAGGTCGTCCGGGTGGACCGGCTCCACCGCGTTCAGCGATTCATCGGATTCTTTTAAAGCGTACGTTTCGAGGTGGAGGTCGAACGTCTTCTCCTCCACGCGTAACCGCAGGATCGGCTCGTGCGCGACGAACGCGAGGGCATCCACGGGCAGGCGGTCAGCTTCGACGGGCTTGTCGAGCGCTTTCGACAGGGCTTCCGCCAATCGAGCGTGGTCGAAGGCCATGCGTCGGGAGGGTTTCGACGGGTCCACGACGATGAACTCGCACCGTTCGTCGGTAAGGTCATTGCGATACCAGAAGCGGGGGCCGCCCCCGATCCAGTTCGGCTCGACCGATAGGCGAGCCACTTTCCCTTTGGCCCGTTCCTCCAGGCCGTTCGAGCGTTCGTAATCCTGAAGAGTCCCCCCGGCGTGGAGAGATCCTGCGAGGGAGAGTGAAGTCGCCGTCATGAGGGCCAGAGCGCTACCGCGAAAGCATTCCATGTTCCATTCAACTTCCGTTTCATGTCGATCCTGTACCCGTCTTCAACTGAGGGGGCACAAGGTCTTCATACGCCTCGAAAGAGGCGTTTCCTTCATTGAGCGCGCTTCCGTCTCATGAGCAGGATCGGACAGGAACCGGAGCAGGTTCCCTTTAAAGGGATACGTCCCGATCTGCGACAACAGCCACTGGTCGCTGCAACGTTCGTTACAGTGGACCCTTCCTTCACTTCTGATCTTCAGCCGTTGCCGCGAGCCTTCACTGCGCCTCGGCCTGATCGTCGTGTGCGTCCAACGGCTCTTCGGCGGGCCGGGGGGAGGGCGAGAAGGGGGGCACACCATGATCTCCATGAAGTGTTCCAGCAGAGCGGCCGGGTCCTTGCAGCGGCCGGTATGCACGGGCGAGGTCTGGATCAAGGCGCTTTTGGGCGCTACGAGCCAATGGAAACGCTCCCGCTGAGAAAGCCGCCCGATCGGCCCTGCATCTTCTCCGCCGGCACAGATGAGCGCGATGCTCCCCGGGTGTACCCGAACCGACTCCAGATCCAGGGCAGGATCCAACGCTCTCAGGCGCCGCTCGTCCACCTCGACGCATGAGTCGGACGGATCACCCCTGTCGCCCTGCTCCCCAGTTATCCCGGTTCACCCCCCCTTTGGGGATTCCTCGTCCGTGCGGAACCGATAGGTGGTCGTCTGCCGGAAGGTCTCCCCCGGCCTCAGGATGACGGAGGGGAAGTGCGGGTGGTGGACGGAATCCGGGAAGTGCTGGGTTTCCAGGCAGAACCCGCCGTGCTTCTCGTACGCGCGCCCGCTTTTGCCGATCAGGGTCCCGTCCAGGAAGTTGCCCGTGTAGAATTGGACGCCGGGCTGGGTGGTGTACAGCTCCAGGATGCGCCCGGTGCGAGGCTCATGCACGCGGGCGGAGAGTCGTTCGTCGCTGCCCCCGCTGTCCAGCACGTAGTTGTGGTCGTACCCGCCGGCATTCCCCTCGACCAGCCCGATCCGCGAGCCGATGGGCATGGGGCGGGTGAAGTCCATCGCTGTGCCTTCCACCGCCCGGATCTCGCCGGTGGGGATGAGGGTATCGTCTACGGGGGTGTAATGGCCGGCGCAGAGCAGGAGCGTGTGCCCCAGGATGTCGCCTCCCCCCGCGAGGTTGAAATAGCTGTGGTTGGTCAGGTTGACGGGAGTCGCCCGGTCCGTGGTGGCGGCGTAGCGAAGCTCCAGCGCGTCGTCGTGCGTGAGGGTGTAGACGACCTCGACCGACAGGTTGCCCGGATACCCCCCTTCCCCGTCGGGGCTGAGGCAGGAGAATTTCACCGACGGCCCGGCCTCGCTCGGTACGGGCTCGGCGGTCCAGACCTTCCGGTGAAACCCGTTCACCCCGCCGTGCAGGCTGTTGGGGCCGTTATTGATCGCAAGCCGGTACGTCTCGCCGTCCAGCGTGAACTCCCCCCCGGCGATGCGGTTGGCCACCCGCCCGACGGTGGACCCAAAATAAGGGTGGCCGCCCAGATAGCCTTGAAGATCGTCGAAGCCGAGCACGATGTCTGCGAGGGTACCTGAACGGTCGGGGGTCAGCAGGTGCGTGAGCGTCGCCCCGTAGTTCGTCACCTTTGCGACGAGGCCGTTGCGGTTGGTGAGGGTGTACCGGTCCACATCGAAACCGGCCTCGGTCCGCCCGAAGCCGGACTGCTGCACGCCCGCGCCGTCGTCCGAGTGGGAAGGAAGAGTCATGTCGCCTCAGTTTCTGGAGAAGCCCCTTTCAGGGGAACGTCCGTCATCGTCGTGTACCTCGGGGGATACGCCGGGCCATACCGCTATGAGGGCCTCGCGCCGATCCGGCATGGCCTTTTCCGGGCGGGATGTCTATCCGCGTGCCCTCCGGCAGGCCGCAGATAGATCATCCCGTACGAGAGAAGCAAACGGCAACCGCCGCCCTCCCTGCGAACCGGTTCTCATGCTCACAAGAGGAACTAACGGGCTTCCTGAGCCTCCGCTTTGCCGAGCATGATCGGCTGGGTCCAGGCCACGCTCCCGTTCGATTCGAGGATTTTGGCGCGCACGTAGCCTTCTTCCCCGGTGATGCGGTAGACGGCCGGGTTCGTGACGGCCTCGCTGAGGATCCGTCCTCCCCTGCCGATGAACCGGACGCGGTATTTGCTTGATGGGACCTCCCGGATGGTGATCGTGATGCTCTTGTCATCCGCCCGGTAATCCGCCAGCTCCACCCCGGTGGAAGCGTAGAAGTCGCCCCGCTCCATCGCGTCCAGGAGGGCATCCGGGGAGAGCCGCTCGGCCCGGACCACGACCCAGCCCTGTCCGGGCCGGGCCGCGCCCCGGTCCCACGGCCTCTTGAAAACGTGGGCATCATCCACCGCGATTCCGTAGAGGAGCTTGCCGCTGGAGAGGATCGCGTCCCACACCGCTTCCAGTCCGGGGACGCCGCCCCCGCCCTGGTTGTTGACGTGGGGGTGGCCGTTATAGATCTCAAAGAGCTTGTTGTTTCGTACCTGACGGAGCTCATCGGCGGTGATCGCCCACCCGAAATTTGGATGATTGATGTGCGGCACCCCGGATTCTTTGCGGATGGCATCCACGTTACGCTGGAGGGTCTCCACCACGCTGCTTCCCCCCTGCGGCTTCACGAGCCGCTTCAGGTGGAGTCCGTTGATATGGAGGGGCTTGCCCCCGAACTGATCGCTCACTTCTTCGCCTCGAATGACGAGGAACTTTTCGTCGGCCCCGTGCAGCGCGTTCAGACCGTCTACATGGGTCAGAAAATTATGATCGGTCAGCACGAGAAAGTGGTAGCCATGCTCGCGATACCAGCGCACGACCTCGTCCGGCGTGGAGTCGCCGTCACTGTTGAGCGTATGAGTGTGCGTATTGCCTTTGTACCATTTCAGGCGCGGCTTTGGAGGCGGGCTGGGCTGGGGCGCGGTAGAACCTTCCATGCCGACCCACACCAGAAATAGAAGAAATGAGACAAATAGAGCAGCATAGGAGTTTCGCACGGAATGTCTCCTTTCCAAGGGCAGAGCTTCCCTAAATCATCCGCCGGTTTTCTCGTCCCTCGCAGATCTGCCAGAACTCGATGGGGAGGACCATAGAGCCTGATCCAAATGCCGTATTCCCGCACCGGCTTCCGCCTCATCCCCCCCTCTAGACCTCTTGACGCTCCTCTTCGGGAAGGAGGAGAGCGATGCTCGCGGTATGGCCGTGGAGGAACGGCTTCCCCCCGACCGCCCCGATCTCCCCGGCAGCGAAGAAACCCGCCACGGGGAGCCGGGGGTAGGCCGTATCCGTCGCCCGGGCATCATGGTGGGGCGCGGGAAACATCCGGGTCCCGCGCCCGTTGCAGCTGAAGAGGAGGCCGGCGGCAGGCGGCCCCTCGGGCCGTTTGTCCCGCAGCAGCCGGTCCAGCTCGTCGTCGGCGCTGTCCGCATCCCGAACGT
>JAHWJO010000602.1 GCA_019348365.1 Armatimonadota bacterium
CATACGGATCGGAAAGCGTTCCTATACGGAACCCTCGCCCTTCTCCTAGAAATCTTATGGGCCGGAGCCGGTACAGGGTACGTTCAGACTCCCTCTCCCTTTGGGAGAGGGCCAGCGCGTAGCGCGGGGGTGAGGGCCACCGACCACCGGCCCCCGATCACCGGGTTTAGAGGCCGGGGGGAGGGCGCAATCCAAAATCTAAAATCTAAAATCCAAAATCGAAATAGTCTTGCCCATTCAGCACCCCGTCGCGGTAGATCCAGCCGAAGTAGAAGAGATGCTCCTGCGTCTCGGCGTAGGGGCCTTCCCGGATGGTGCGGTCGGTGTCGTTCTGGTAGACAGCCTCGAAGGTGAAGCCCGTCCCCGCTTTGATTTCCAGGGGCGGCGTGTAGGTCTGGTAGCCGGGGTCGTCCCACTCCTTGCTCTCGTAGAGGAGCGCGCCGCGCTGCTTGCCGTCCCACCGGAAGATCCGGTAGCGCCGCCCCCGGCTGTGGTAGTGTCCCGACAGCGCGAACACCTTCACGTCGTGGGGAAACACGACGCTCCGTGAGAGCGTGGTCGTCGCGCGCGGCGGCAGTGAAAAGTTCACCTTCGCGCCGAACAGGAAGCTCGCCCGCGCCGTCACCTCGGAGGGGTCCGCGTACCAGAAGTTCGCCACCAGCTTGCCCCGGCCCGTGGGAGTGCTCTGCGTCGAGGTGTTGACGTAATGGAGCTGGAAGTCCATCTGCTGGCGGGGCTGGAGGTAGGTCGCAATACCGGCCGGGTACTCGGAGGCGAACGCCTCGTTCTGGCCGCCCAGGATCAGCTGCCAGTTGGCGTCCAGGCTGATCCCGAATTTCGTCTCCACATGGTCGGGCACGTCCGCCGTATCGCTCTTGAAGATGAGCAGGTGGTGGCTGCCCTTGTTGTAGGCGTAATCGATCCGTTTGATCCATTTCGGCTCGGTGTTCGGCGTTTTCAGGAAGTAATCCCGCTGGATCTCCTGCCCGCGCGGCACGTCGAACGGCCCGAGGGAGATCTGGAACCCCTTATCGGGCGGGGGAACGGGCAGGGTCACGTCCTCCGCCTTCGGGTCGATCACCGGGTCTGTAGCATCCGGCAGGGTCCCGTCATCGAGGTCGAACGCCGCGCCCCCCGCGATCCACTCCTTCACGAGATTGATCTGGGTCTCGCTGAGGGGGTCCGCGCCGTAAGGCATCCGCGCGCCCTCGTCCTCGTCCGTCGGCCCGATGAGCTTGGTGACGAGGAAGCTCTCCTCCGGCTTTCCGGGCACGACCCGCTTCTTCCCCTGCGCCAGCGCCGCCGCATTCGTGGAGTCATGGTTCACCATCAGGGCAAACGCTTCGAGCGGATCTTCGAGGTTCAGCCCGGCCCGGCGGGCGTTCGCGTTGTGGCACGAGCTGGTCGCGCAGCCGGGCCGGAGGATCTCCTTGTGAATCCGTGCGAAGGAGACCGGGTTGGCGGGGTCAGCCCAGGGACCGCCGGGGAATCCGGCGGCGCGGCGCAGCAGCGTGAGGGCATCCCCCACGTCCACCCGCCCGTCCCCGAGGGGCTTCCCCGCGCGCGGCCCGACACCGGGGGTGGGGCTCACGTCGCCCCGGTACCGGTCCTCTTCAGTGGAGGCATCCAGGCTCACAGAGATGCGAAGGGCGCGAACGGCGTCCGCAACGGAGATCTTCCCGTCTCGCGTCAGGTCCCCGATGATGGTGCGCGGGAGTTCCTGAGCGACAGCCCCATGGGGGAGGACCAACGATACCCCCAGGGCGAGCAGAGGGGCGAGAAGCCGGGAGAGGCGTTTGAGAGGAGTGAAAATCGTCAAGGGAAGGGCGCGGCCTTTGCTGAAGGGTGCTGCGTGGAAGAGAAAGCCCTTTGCTCCTCCCATTTTACACGGAATGCCCCCGGTTTGGAATCGCCCGTTCTCCCGGCGACTTGAGTCGCCGGGAACTCACACCCAACCATTTCATCATCCGGCTCAACTCACTCGGCTTCCGCCGTGAGGCTCTGCGGGAGCGCCGCTTCGGCTTTGGCGGCATCGTTCGCCTGCTCCGCTTCCGATTTCTCCTTCGTCGGTTCTGCAGGGGAGGGAGGAACGGGACGCAGGGGCTTCTTCGTCCGGGCGTGGCCGTTCCCGTCTCCCCCACTCGCCGCCAGCGCCGCCAATGCTCCGGTCACCGGCTCGTACAGGTGAGGCCCCATCCGATGCTCGATCACGTCGAACGGCAGGTAGATGCCCGCCTCGTCGAAGGCTTCCTTCACCTTCCGGCGTACTTCCGAGCCGACGGCGAGCACGTTCGCCCGGCGCGAGTCCGACCAGAAGCGGCATCGCAGGGTGATCCAGCTCGCGGCGAGCTCGGCCACCAGCACGTCGGGGGCCGGGTCTTCCATCACGCCTTTCATCTCCTTCATCGTTCGGAAAGCGATGAGCTGCGCTTCGGCGATATCCGCGTCATAGTCGATCCCGATGTCGAACTCCTGGCGGCGCACCCGCGACTGCGTGTTGTTGGTCACCGCCGACGTGAACACGTCCGCGTTCGGGACGATCACCAGCCGGTTGTCGTACGTCCGGATGTTGGTGGCCCGGAGGCTGATCGCCTCGACCGTCCCTTCGAACTCCTTCACGGCGATCTGGTCCCCGATCTGGAAGGTGCGCCCGGCGAGCAGCAGAATGCCCGCGAGGAAGTGGGAGAGGATGTCCTTGAAGGCGAAGCCGAGCACGAAGCC
>JAHWJO010000603.1 GCA_019348365.1 Armatimonadota bacterium
GGGGATTATTGAAGGACACCCTGGTGGTATGGGGCGGGGAGTTCGGACGGACGCCGACGGCGCAGGGGGGCGACGGGCGAGACCACAACCCGCACGGCTTTACGATGTGGATGGCGGGGGCGGGGGTCAAGCCCGGCTTCGTGTACGGCGCGACGGACGATTACGGCTACTACGCCACCGAGAACAAGATGCACCTGCACGACCTCCACGCGACGATCCTCCACCTGATGGGGCTGGACCACGAGAAGCTGACCTACCGGTACGGCGGGCGGGACTTCCGGCTGACGGACGTGCATGGCGTCGTGGCGAAGGATATCCTGGCCTGACGCTTGAAGAAAAGTGGGGCTAAAGCTCGGAACGGCGGGCGTTCTCATCCAGTTGAAAGTACCAGCTGTGGATCTGGATGAGTCCGTCCGAAGCCAGGAGCTCGGCCTGCCGGCGGAAATGCTCCCATTCCACGTCGGGGATCTTCAGGAACGCCTCGACGACCTCGGGATCGAAATGGGTGCCCGATCCGTTGCGGATGTGCCGGATCGCGGCCCGGACCGGCAGCGGCTCCCGATACGGCCGCCGGGTGGTCAAAGCGTCGAACACGTCGGCGACGGCAACGATCCGGGCCGGGAGGGGGATCGTTTCCCCCTGAAGGCGGTCCGGGTAGCCACTGCCGTCCCACCACTCGTGGTGGGCGCGCACGGACCGGCTCACGCGCTCCCAGCCGGGGATCTGACCCACCATCTCCCCCCCAAGGGCGGCATGGGTCTCGACGTGCGCCCGTTCTTCAGGAGTCAGCGGGGCGGGCTTGTTCAATACCTCCTCGCGCAGCATGGTTTTGCCCACGTCGTGGAGGAGGGCGGAGAAATAGATATCGTCTAAAACACAGGGCTCCTGAACGGCGCCGCTACGGGCGATCTCGATGCTGAAGAGCGCCATCCGGAGGATGTGAGGATTCGACAGGTCTAAATACTGCTCGGATTCGTTCGGATCACCCGGCTTTGGCGAGGGGGTGTCGGGGCCTTCGGGTCGGTGGAACAGTAAGTAAACGGGGTCGGTCATCGACATGTATTCCTGTGAGGGGGCATAAAGGAGATCCTGTCTCGTTCGTTCATCACGAGAACGGGGCCTTCCGAGAGGTCGGCAGAGAAGATCGGCGATCCTGAGGCGGGAAGGCTTCTCCCGAGAGAAGGCAAATAAATAATATACATGGTTGCCAGAGAAATTTGGGGAAATGTCTTCATCGGTACGTGTCGGCAGGTGAACGGGCCATCAAGAGCGCTGGGTGGGAGTTGCCTATCCGCTCTCCGGATCACCCGTCCCGACGACGAGGGGGAGGACCGCACCCGTGTAGATGTGTTCTCAAGCAGGATGGAATGTTACGAAATAAACCTCTCTCCTGAAAGTTCCTGCACCCCCTTATGGATGAGGTTGTCCCTCGGAGGGTTCCCATGACCGAAGCGGAAATCTACGAATTCGACCTGAATGGGTACATCGTCTACCGGGACCACCTCTCCCCGGATCATGTACGGGAGATGAATCGTATTCTGGATGGCGAGCTCAGGGAGCTGTCCCACTGGACGTTCCGATTCCTGGACCGCCACCCCTGCTTCATGGAGTTGATGGCCCATCCGAAGACGCTCGGCATCTTGCGGACGCTCATCGGGGAGTGGCTGCGGCTGGACCACGCCTACGGCATCCAGATGACCCGCGAGATCCAGACCGGCGAGAACCTGCACGGCGGCCCCCGCCACGATCAGGGGGAGCACCAGTACCAGTGGGTGCAGGGGCGGATGTACAACGGGCTGATCGTGGTGATGTACGCCCTGGAAGACGTGAACTCCGGCGACGGCGGGTTCGTGTGCGTGCCGGGGAGCCACAAGGCGAACGTGAGCTATGCGCCGGAAGTCGACTCTCATCTGGTCGTCAACCCGAGCCTCCGGGCCGGGGATATGCTGATCTTCACGGAAGCACTGGTGCACGGGACCCGGCGGTGGAATTCGGAGAACCGGCGGCGGTCTCTGCTGTATAAGTACTCTCCGGGATACTCCGCGTGGGTGGATGCCGAACGCATGAAACAACTGGAGCCGCTGGCGGCGAACGATCTCCAGCGCGCTCTGCTCCGTCCCCCCTCCGTCGGCGGCCGGGAGAAGGTCCCGTTCCCGGAGGCCGGTGATTGATCGGGGTGGATCATTTCCATCATCGGCAGGGATTCGGACGGGAAGGAAAGTCTCGGTGGGAGGGAGGGAGATGAGCGGGACGGGCGAGTCGCCAACCCGCCTGGACGGTGTTACAATGGAACTCCCGGCGGAGCGCGCTCTGCCGGCATCGGATTGACCGAACTTTAATGATCTTCGGCCCGCCTCTTTTCGGGTGAGAGGAGCGGGACTCCCCTTAATTTCAGGATGGTGTTGATGTTGAAACGTCTCTCGATTGCACTGCTTCTGCTCTTTATGGCGACCCTCTCCGCGCAGGCGGCATCATCCCGGCGGGGCGGGTTCGTGCCGCTCTTCGACGGGACGACCCTGGACGGCTGGATCCAGCCGAACGCCACCGGGAAGGGCTACATCGTTGAGGACGGGACGCTGGTCTGCCCGGCGGACGGCGGCGGGAACATTTACACCGAGAACCAGTACTCCGATTTCGGGTTCCGGGTCGAATTCAAGCAGGAGCCGGGCGGCAACACAGCCGTTGCGCTCCCCGCCCCGATAGAACGGAACGCCGCGTCA
>JAHWJO010000145.1 GCA_019348365.1 Armatimonadota bacterium
GGCTATGCGAACGGGACGGCCCTGTCGGCCCAGCTCGCTTACCCCACCGGCGACTTTTTCGATCCCCGGGACGGCACCCTCGACCTTTCCGACCTCGCCACCGTGCGCCGCCTCAATCGGGGGTATGTGGAGACCCTGGCGGGGAGCGCGCCGCCGGGGTACCGGGAAGGGGCCGGGCTCTACGCCGGCTTCCATGCCCCGTACGGCATGGACATGGATGCATCGGGGACGCTCTGGGTCGCCGACTGGCTGAACGGACTGGTTCGAACCCTCGACGTGAAAGACCGGCGCATGCCGGTGACCACGGTGGCCGGGGTGCATCCCAACGGGGAGTATTTCAGCGGCCCCGCGAGCATGGCGCGGCTCTCCGGGCTGATGAACGTCCGGGTGGCCCCGAACGGCTGGGTCTACCTCGCGGATACCGATAACCAGCGCATCCGGGTCCTCACCCCCTGAACCTGCGCTCGAATCTTAGATCTGGAATCCCGATTGAACCTGCACGAAGTTCTTTCCTCCACCTTCGGCCACGAGGCGTTCCGCCCCTACCAGGAGCCGATCATCCGGGCCGTGATGGATGGGCAAGATGTGCTCGGCGTGCTCCCGACGGGCGCGGGCAAGTCGCTCTGCTACCAACTCCCCGCGTTGCTCCTCCCCCGCCCCACCCTCGTCGTCTCGCCCCTCATCGCCCTGATGAAGGACCAGCTCGACGGCCTCCCCCCCGCCGTCTACCCGAAGGCCACCCTCATCAACAGCAGCATCGATCCCGACGAGCTGGACCGGCGGCTTCAGGGCATGGAGGAGGGCCGCTACAAGCTCATCTACGTCGCGCCGGAGCGCCTGCGCCAGGGGAGCTTCCTCCGGCGGCTGGGGCGCATGGGGCTGTCGCTGGTGGTGGTGGACGAGGCGCACTGCGTCAGCGTCTGGGGCCACGACTTCCGCCCCGACTACCTCTTCATCCGCCGCGCGCTGGACGCTCTCGGCATGGAGGGCGCGCCCCCGCAGGTCCTCGCGCTGACAGCAACGGCCACCCCGGAGATGCAGGGGGAGATCGCGCGGCAGCTGGGCCGTCCCCTGGAGGGTATCACCGCCCCCGTGTTCCGCAATAACCTTCGGCTGGAGGTCCACCCCTGCCGCAACGCCGACGAGAAGATGCGCCGCCTGGAGGCTCTCTGCCGCGAGATCCCCGGCGCGGCCATCGTGTACGTGAACTCCCGCGAGGGGTGCGAGAAGATCGCGGCGTTCCTCCGGCGGGGCGGCCTCCCCGCCATGCACTACCACGCCGGGATGGGCCGCGAGGAGCGCCAGCAGGCCCAGGAGCGGTTCATGCTCGACCGGGTGCGGATCATCGTGGCGACCGTGGCGTTCGGGATGGGCGTGGACAAGCCGAACGTACGGCTCGTGGCGCACATGAACCTCCCCCACTCCCTGGAAGCGTACAGCCAGGAGGCGGGCCGCGCCGGGCGCGACGGCAAGCCCTCCCGATGCGCCCTCCTCTACGCCGCCTCCGACAAGGCGAGCCTGAACCGCTGGATGCGCCAGGAGGAGATCAAGCTGGAGACCGTCCGCGACGTGTACCGCGCGCTGCAATCCCGGCTGGGCCGGGGGGCCGGCTCCGTCTCCCCGGAGGAGATTCAGGCGGAGGTGTTCGGGCCGGAGGGCGGCTTCGGGGCGGACTCGCAGCTCCGCGTGGCGATCAGCCTGCTGGAGAAGAGCGGGATGGTCTCGCGGCAGCCCGACGCGGGCCGCGACATGCAGGTCGCCATGCTCCCGCCCCCGCCCTCGGCCCGCGCGGACCTGGAGGCGCTGCTGGACGAGCGCCGCCGCCACGCCGAGGCGCGTCTGGAAGAGGTCGTGGCGTACGCCGAAGAGCCGGGATGCCGCCATGTGGCGCTCTCCCGCCACTTCGAGCAGGCGATTCCCCCCTGCGGCTCCTCGTGCGACGACTGCCTGGGCACGCGGGAGGAGATCGCTCCGGCGGTCAAGCCCGATCCCCCAACTGCGGACGCCGTGCCGGACCTGGGCCGGGTGATCCTGGAGACGACCCTCGCGCTCCCCTTCCCCGTGGGCCGCACCGGGCTGGCGAAGGTTCTCAGCGGCGCGGCGGACAGCCCGGTGAAACGCGACCGGTGCGAGCCGTACGGCCTCCTCGCCGGGTTCACCCTGAAGGCCCTGCGGGGGTACATGGACCGGCTGCTGGAGGAGGGTCTGCTGCGGATCCCCCCCGGCGACGAATACAACCGCCTCTTCGTGACCCCCGACGGGCAGGCGGCGCTGGAGGGAGAAGAGACGATTATCGCCAACCCGTTCCGGGAGCCTTCCCCGTCCCGGTCGGCCTCACGCAGCTCGTCCCGCCCGGCCCTCTCCTCTGCGGTGGACATGACCGCGCCGCCGTCGGAGGACGAGGACGACCTGTTCGAGCGGCTGCGGGCGTGGCGGCGGATCGAGGTCCAGCGCGCGGGGCTGCCGCCCTACGTCATCTTCCACGATGCCACCCTGCGGATGATCGCGCGGGCGTGCCCCGCCACCGTGCAGGAGCTGGAGAGCCTGCCGGGGATCGGGGGCAAGAAGATCGAGAGCTACGGCGCGGCGGTGCTGGCCCTCATCCGAGGGGAGGAGCCGGACGATTCCGGTTGAACCGCAGAGAAACCCTGAAGAGGTGACAAGGTGAAGAGGTGATCGGGTGAGGGGGTTTATCTGCGTGTATCTGCGTTCATCTGAGGTTCTAAAAGCGGGTTTCTTCGTGTCCCTTGCGTCCTTTGGGGTTCAAAGTGGTTGAATCCGCGTGAATCCGTTCCGATCCGCGTGCCGCAGGCCCGCGTCCCATTCCACCCACACACCCATCCATCCACACACCCACACACCCGGATCGCGGCAGGAGTCCGCGATCTCCATCTAAAAACAGAATCCTGTGACCGCCGCCGCCATGCGGCATCGTCTCGCGGGCCATCGCCGTTCATTTCCCTGTACGCTCTCTTGAGAAAGAAGGAAGCCCATGTCCCCCCTCAACATCGGCATCATCGGCGCGGGAGGAATCGCGAATAAGATGCACTTCCCCGGCATTGCGGGCCTTCAGGGCCAGGCGAAAGTCACCTGGATCCATGGCCGCAAGGAGAGCCGGCTGAAGACGCTTCAGGAGCGCTGGGACGTGCCGCGCTTCACCCACGATTACCTCGATATGCTCAGCGATCCCGATCTCGACGCGGTCATCGTCGCCACGCCCCATCCCCAGCACGTCCAGCCGGGGATCGATGCGATTCGGGCGGGGAAGCACCTGCTCATGCAGAAGCCCCTCTGCGGGGACATGGCCGAAGCCGATGCGTTCGTCGAGGCGGCGGAGAAAACGGAGAAGGTCGTCTACTGCCTGCCCCACTTCTCCAGCGAAGTCTATAAGGCGCGGCAAATGGTGCGAGACGGCGCCATCGGCAAGCCCTCCGGCGCGAACTGCCGGACCAGCCACGGCGGGCCGGAAGTGTACTACGCGGAGGTGAAGGACGGCTTTGGGGAGACGGATGAGGACCTCTGGTTCTTCGATGCGAACCGGGCGAGCGTCGGCGCGCTGTTCGACATGGGGGTCTACGCCGTCGCGAACCTCGTCGCGGTGCTGGGAACAGTCCGGCGGGTCATGGGCCGTGTTTTGACTATCGACAAACCGACCCTGCTCGAAGACACCGCCACGCTCATCCTGGAGTTCGAGAACGGCGCCCTGGGCACCGCCGAGACGAGCTGGTGCGATCCCGCGCGCACCTGGGAGTACCGGATCCACGGGACCGCCGGGAAGCTGACGATTCCGGGGCGGGAGGGCGCGTCCATGTCGCTCTGGACCCCGCAGTCGTACACCCGTGAGGACATGCCCCCGAAGATCGAGCCGGTGGACGCGAAAGGGGCCGGGGTGGGCGGCCCGCACGAGCACTGGCTCGACCTGATCCGACGGGGGGGACAGCCGCCGCTCTCCCATGCGAAGGCCGCCCGGCACGTCACCGAGATCCTCCTGGCGGGACTGGAGTCGTCCCGCACCGGCCAGACCGTGGAATTGAGGACACAGGCGGAATAGGACCTCTCATCGAGGGCAACGGAACCCCATGAACTGGATCGTTTACGCCCTGCTCTCCGCCGCCTGCGCGGGCCTCATTCCCATCGTCGCGAAGCGCGGGCTGGAGAACATCGATTCCACCCTCGCCACCGCCGTCCGCGCGGTCGTCATGGCCGGGTGCCTCCTTCTCGCGGCAGCCCTGCTGGGCCGCTTCCGCCACCTCTCCTCGCTGGACCGCCCGGCGCTGACGGCAATTCTCGCGAGCGGGCTGGCGGGGGCGGCCTCCTGGTTCTTCTACTTCCTGGCCCTGAAGCATGGCCCGGCGACGGAGGTGGCCGCGCTCGACCGCACCAGCATCGTCTTCACCCTGGCGCTGGCCGCCCTGTTCCTTGGCGAAGCCCTTCACTGGAGGAGCCTGCTGGGCGTCTCGCTGATCGTGCTCGGCGTGATCCTGACGATGAAGCGTTGAGCGTTAGGCTTTGAGCGTCAGGCTTTGAGCGTCAGGCTTTGAGCGTCAGGCTTTGAGCATCGGGCGTTGAGAAGGACGGGATCTCCAAGCGTGGAGAATCTCGGATCGCCATTTCCGTTATAATGATACGGGACGACGGAAACCGAACCGTTCGGGTGGGAGAGGCGGGGCCTCCCTCCCCTACCCTCCTGTGAATGTACGGGTGTAGAGTAAAGGGCCACTCTGTTGCAGGCGAGTGGGGGCATCCCCATCTCGCCATTTGGGAGCGCCTCCTCCTCGGGAGAATCATATGAAGCGAATGGGCTACATCTACGGACTGATCGGGGGACTCGCTGTCTGTATCCTCGCGCTGCTGGTCACCAGCGGCAAAGGCGACCGAACGGCGGTTTCCACCGGCGAATCGGTCCCCGCTCCGGTCCTGAAGCGGGAGGGAGGCGCCACCCCATCCGACGCCGTGAAGGTGGTGGAGCTGCCCCCGGTCTCGGAAGCGACGGATGCGGAACGGCCCTCCCGGAATCGCAGGGAAACGAGATCGTCCCGGCGAGAGGATTCGTCCGAAGATCGAGTCGCTTCCGAGGAGAAAGAAGAGGAATCCCGGGCCGAAAAGCAATCCTCTCGCCGACGCCGGAGCGCTCCGGATGCCGAAGATCGGGAGGACTCCGAGCGGAGAGACACGGAAGCCCGTCGCGAATCGCGTTCGAGGCGGCGGTCCGAACGGCGGTCGGAAGCCGCGTCGGAGCGGCGCGCGGAACCCAAAGCGGAGGAGTCGGAAGAATCCCCGGCTCCCGAGGAGGAAACCGACACCGCCGACGGAGAGAATTCCGGCACTTCTCCGAAGGAAGGGGCGAAGCGCGAGCGGGACCGCCGCCCCTCCGGCTCCCCCGATGCGAGCCGTCCTCCAAAAGAGAAGGATCGGCCCAAAGTGATCGTCTCTCCTCCCCCTCCCCCGCCCCCCGCCGACGGCGAAGAGATCATCATCGAAGACGATGGCGAATGACCCCGGCCCCGGAGTCTCGTTCCGGTCACCTCGCGCCCTCGTCGTCTGCGCCGTATCCGCGCCCGGCGCACGGTTGCGCCGCCAATACCCGCCGCGCCTTCTCTTCCCTATCCGGTTCCTTCCCCGCGCGAGGGGCCATGACGGTGTGAACGCCGGATGACCGGGCTGCGCATCGAGGACCTGTCGCACCGGTTCGGGCGGCGCATCCTCTTCCAGGACCTGAACCTCACCCTCGCCCCCGGCGAGTGGCTCGCGGTCACCGGGCCGAACGGCTCCGGCAAAACGACCCTCATGCGGATCCTCGCCGGGCTTGCGCGGCCCACGCGGGGCGCGGCGGATCTCCTCTATGAAGGCCAGGCGCTCGCCCCGGCGGAGCGGCGCAACGCCGTCGGATTGGTCACTCCGGACGTGGTGCTGGACCCGGAGCTGACGGCGCTGGAGAACCTCCGGTTTCACGCCCGGATGCGGGGTCTTCCCTCCGGCGGAGAGGCCGATCGGCTGGAAACCGTCGGTCTGGGGGGGCGCGGCGAGGACCGGGTGCGGACGTTCTCCTCCGGGATGCGCCAGCGACTCAAGTACGCCTTCGCGATCCAGCACGCCCCGCTGCTCCTGCTGCTGGACGAACCCACGGCCAACCTGGACGTGGTGGGGACGGAGCTGGTGGAGCGGCTGCGCGCGGCCCAGCGGGAGCGGGGCCTGCTCGTCGTCGCCACGAACGAGCCGCACGAAGCCGAAGGCGCGACCCACCGCATCCACCTGGGATAAGGACCACGGATGAAGCCCCAACCCCGAAACGACTCGCGCCCCCGGCCCCCGCTATCCCCTGACGAGGGGCATCCCCGCCAGTCGGCAACGGTTTCGCCCGTCGCTCCACACGGGACCTCTTTTCTCCAGAAAGTCGGGGCGGTCTTTACTCGAGAAACGCGAACGGAGTTCCGCAGCCGGTACGCTCTGAACTCCATCGGAATGTTCGCCGTGACGACACTGGTCGTCATCGGGTTCTCGGTCAGCGGCGACGTGCCCCGCCGCACCCATGCGGCCCTGCTCTGGCTGGTGCTGCTCTTCTCCGCGATGACCGGCCTATCGCGGATCTTCGTGCGGGAGGTGGAAGCCCGCACCCAGGATGCTCTCCGCCTCACCGCCGACCCCACGGCCCTGCTGCTGGGGAAGATGGCGTTCAACGGGATGCTCCTCGCCGGGGTACAGGCGGTGATCGTGCCGCTGTACCTCCTCATGACCGGGCTGCCGATCCGCAACCCGGCCCTGTTCCTCGCGGTACAGCTTCTGGGAAACGTCGGCCTGACCCTCTCCTCAACGCTGCTGGCGGCCATCGTGGCGAAGGCGGGCGGGCGGGCCGCGCTCTTCCCCGTGCTCGCCCTCCCCATCCTGATGCCGCTCCTCTTCGCGCTGGTGGCGGGGACGTACGCCGCCCTCGTCCCCGACCCGACCCTTCAGGCGGGGCGGCTCGTCCCCAACCTCCTCGCCATGCGGGAATCGGCCTGGGCCGCCGGGATGCCGTACGTACGGCTGGCGCTGGCCTACGCGGGCATGCTCGGCCCGGCGGCGGTGCTCCTCTTCGACCTGATCTGGAACGAGGATTGAAGGGCTAAATCCGCTCACACCGACCGGTTAACGCCCCACGCCCCTCCCTTCCGTAAAGAGCGCTTACCCGAACGGCTGAGACTTCATCGAGAGCCCGATCCGCTTCCGGGGGAGATCGACCTGAAGAACGGTGACGGTGACTTTCTGGTGGACCTTCACCACCTCGCTCGGGTTCTTCACGAAGCGGTCCGCAAGGTGGCTGATGTGTACCAGCCCATCCTGGTGAACGCCGACATCGACGAAAGCCCCGAACGCCGTCACGTTCGTCACGATCCCCGGCAGCTTCATCCCGGCTTTCAGGTCCTCCATCTTCGTGACGCCCTCGGCAAACTCGAACGCCTCGAACTGCTGCCGGGGATCGCGTCCGGGCTTCGCCAGCTCCTCCAGAATGTCGCGCAGGGTGGGCAGCCCGACCGAAGGCGTGACGTACCGCTCGGGGACGATCTTTTGCCGGAGCGCCTCCTGCTCCAGCAGGTCGGAGATCCGGCAGCCGAGGTCGCGGCAAATCGCTTCGACCACCGGATAGCTCTCCGGATGAACCGCGCTCCCGTCGAGGGGGTGTTCGCCGCCGGGAATCCGGAGGAAGCCCGCCGCCTGCTCGAACGCCCTGGGACCGAGCCCTTTGACTTTCTTCAACGCCTGGCGGGAGGCGAACGGACCTGTCTCGCTGCGATGGGCGACGATGTTCTTCGCGAGCTGCGGGCCGAGGCCGGAAACATGCCGGAGCAGCTCCTTGCTCGCCGTGTTGACGTCCACGCCCACCCGGTTCACGCAGCTCACCACCACGTCGTCCAGGGCGGCCTTCAGGGCGTTCGGGTCCACGTCGTGCTGGTACTGGCCCACGCCGATGGACTTCGGGTCGATCTTCACCAGCTCCGCGAGGGGGTCCATCAGCCGCCGCCCGATGGAGACCGCGCCCCGCACGGTCACGTCCTGGTCCGGGAACTCCTCGCGGGCGACATCCGAGGCGGAGTAGATGGAGGCCCCCGATTCGTTGACGAGGAGGACGGGAATCGCCTTCGGCAGGCCGAGCCCCCGGACGAAGGCTTCGGTCTCCCGGCTCGCGGTGCCATTCCCGATGGCGATCACGTCGATTCGATAGCGGTCCACCAGCGTTTTGAGATTCTTTCCGGCCTCCTCGTTCCGGCGGTCTCCGGTGTGAGGGTAGACCGTCTCGTGGTGGAGCAGGCGGCCATGGCGGTCCAGGCAGACGAGCTTGCAGCCGGTACGGAAGCCGGGATCGAGGGCCAGCACCGTTTTGCCGCCGAGGGGAGACGCCATGAGCAGCTCCCGGAGGTTCTCCGCAAAGACCCGGATCGCCGCTTCATCGGCCCGGCGCTTCACCTCGCTGCGGATCTCCGTCTCCATTGAGGGGCCGAGGAGGCGCCTGTAGCCGTCGGCGACGGCGAGGGCCACCTGTTCGGAGGCTGACCCCCGGCCCTTCACGAAGAGGCGCCGGAGAACGGCCTGCGCTTCCTCTTCCGGAGGCCGGATCTGGAGCGCCAGGGATTTCTCCTCCTCCCCCCGGAACATCGCCAGCACCCGGTGCGACGGCGCGCGGTTCAGCGGCTCCTCCCACTCGAAGTAGTCCCGGTACTTCTCGTCGGCTCTCCCGCCCCGCGCCGCCGTGGACTGAAGGGTCGCTTTCCGCGAGAAGAGGTCCCGCATGGCGGATCGGGCGGTGGAATCCTCGCTCACCCGCTCGGCCAGGATGTCCCGCGCGCCCGCCAGGGCGTCCTCCCCCGTCGCGACGCCCTTCTCCGCGCTGATGAACTTCGCGGCGAGAGCGTTCACGTCGAAGGCGGGTTCCGTCATGCGTTCGAGGAGGGCATCGGCGAGCGGCTCCAGCCCTTTCTCGCGCGCCATGGTCGCGCGGGTCCGGCGTTTCGGCCGGTAGGGGAGGTACAGGTCTTCCAGAGCGACCATCGTCGCCGCCGCGCCGATCTGTGCGGACAGCGCCGGGGTGAGCAATTCCCGTTCCTCCAGCGATTTCAGGATCGCTTTGCGGCGCTCTTCCAGTTCGGCCAACTGCGCCAGGCGGTCGCGGATGCGGGTGATCGCCACCTCGTCCAGCGAGCCCGTGGCCTCCTTCCGGTACCGCGCGATGAAGGGGACCGTCGCGCCGCCCTGAAGCAGGCCGGCCACCGCTTCGACCTGCCGAACCGGGAGCTGGAGCTCCCCGGCGATGAGTGCGTGGGGGTGAGACTGTGAAGACATGGAACAGCCCGACTTCCTTTACGTCAAACGGTGAATTTGGAATGGAGACTCGCCCGA
>JAHWJO010000604.1 GCA_019348365.1 Armatimonadota bacterium
TTTCATCGCAGATAGGGTGGAGCGCTTCGCCGAAGCTATATCGAGGGGACGACGGGATTATTCCGCCGCAGCTTCCGGAGTGTCCGCTTTCTGTTCCTCTTCCACTCCCTCTTCCTCAACGGCTCCCTCGACCGTTTCGCCCGACTCGGCCTCTTCCTGTGGATCGGGTAGAGCGGGGCGGGTGGACGGCGATAAGCGGGGGAAGAACCCGAGGAGCCGGAGGATCAAAACGCCCAGCGCCCCCCAGAGCGCCACCGGCCACGCCGCCGCCAGGGCCGGGGGGCGATACTCCCAGATCAGCGTGTGATCCCGCTCGGTGACCCGGACCACCCGCTCCACCGGCGAGTCGGTCGGGACCGGCGTGACGGGGACGCCGTCCACCATGGCGGCCCACCCCGGCGCTTCCGTCTCCCGCAGGAGGATGTAGCCGGGACGTTCCTTCGTGTGGCGGATGAAGATGCGGCTCGGATTCGGGCGGTACACCACGGGGAGCGGCGATCCGGCGGCACCCGGCCTGGGCGGCCAGTCGGGAATGAATTCAGCCCGCGCGGTGGGCCGGAGGACCCGGTAGAGGTGCCAGCCCTCTTCGCCGGTGACGTACCCCAGCCCGGCCCGGCTCTTCACCTCCGGCGGCAGCAGCCCCGGCGAAAGCACGGCGCGTACCCCCAGCTCCCTTATCATCTGGGAGGTCAGGACCGTCGGCATGACCATGTTGCCGTTCGTGGGCGGACTCTGGTCTTTCCCGGCCCACTCGTTGAGCATCTGCTTGTATCGCAGGAGGTAAGCTCCCTCGTATCCGCCGATGTCGTGCATCCAGAGGAGCATGGGGAGGTTCGGGGGGAGGACGGCGCGGGGCGGCTGCCGCAGCGGCCAGGAGGGATTCACGGCGAGGATCCGGCCCTCCCCGGCGGTATCGCTCACGGCTTCCACGAACCGCTCCGGCGGGCGGAGCGCCTCCGCCGGGCCGGTCATGTTGTACCCGAAGCCGAACGTCCAGAGGTCGAGGAGGACGAACGTCAGCGCGGCGGGCGCCAGCCACGCCCGGTAACGGAAGCCGATCCAGGGGAGCAGCGCGGCGACGAGGAACAGGGCCGTGGTCCGGGCGAGAGTCGCGGCCCCGGTCGCCGCCAGCAGCTCGAAGAGGGGGGCGGGGAAGAGGAGCAGCCCGGCGAGGAGCGCCAGCAGAAGGAAGAGTCCACCCGCGATGACGGTATGGAGCCACTCTTCGGGAAGCTGCAAGCGGGAAGCCAGAGTCTGAACTCCCTCGATGTAGCGTTCCCGTGCCGTCCTCTCTTCCGATAATGGAGGCTGGACGCCGGATTCTGAATGGGTTTCTTCAGGTTGCCGCAGGCTGGCGTAGAGGAGGTTTTCCCGGAGGCGGTCCCACCCGAAGGCGGCCAGCCCACTCCACGCGACGACGAAGAGCACGAGGGCGCGGCCCGGCGTTCCGAACCGGGCGAATCCCGGCACCCCGAAGTAGAGCGGCGCGTTGAAGGGCGTGCCCAGGGCCAGCAGGAGGCCCGCCGCCGCCATGAGCGCCAGCGCTCCCACCGCGCGCCGCCGGCGGAGAAGAAACAGGCCGTGGATGCCGAGCAGCAGCGGCAGGATGCCGACGTAACTCGTCACCTCCGAGTACTCCCCGAGACCGTAGTAGGGACCGTTGCTCGGGTTGCCGTACAGGTCCGGCGCGACGATTCCCGTGAGGTGCGAGGCCCGGTACGCCGCGAGGCGCTCGGGGTGCTGCCCCCCCCGGACGAAGCCCGCGTATCCCTCGGCGGTGGCGACGGTGGAGCGGTGTGAGGCTTCGGAGAGGGCGCGGGCAGGGAGGATCTGCGGCGCGGCCAGCATCGCCCCCAGCGCGCCCCCAAGGAGCAGCGGGACGACGTAAATGGGCCGCCGCTCCGCCGCCGCGTGGAACAGCGCGTAGAGAAGCGCCCCGAAGAGGCAGTAGAAGGCAATCTGGAGGTGTCCCGCCGTGAGCATCACCCCGATGAGGAGGGCGCACCCCATCGCGGTTTGGGCCCAGTGGCGGCGGGCCGCTCCCGCCAGGATGCCGAGCAGCAGGGGCAGCCAGACGGCGGTCGCCATGAAGTTCGGCAGCTCCAGCCACGCGATGCTCCACCCTCCCACCGCGAAAGCCACCGCCCCGAGCAGGCTCCCCGATGGGGAGACGCCTTCCGCCCGGAGCCAGTACGCCGTGAAGAAGAGGGCCAGGACGAGGTGGACGTAAGCGGAGATCCCGAACGCCTGATGCACCGGCATGACCCAGAACAGGACGTTCAGGGGGTAGAAGATCGCGGATTGAACGTCCGCCAGCAGGGGGGTGCCGGCGAGGATGTACGGGTTCCAGAGAGGGAGATGCCCGCTGCGGATCACCTCGGCGGCGGCGTGACGGATCGGGTAGAAGAACGCCATCGCGTCCCACATCAGGGGGTTCCAGGAGCCGTCGGGGCGGGGGGTTCCCCAGGGCGCGATCTGCTGGAGCAGGGGGACCGGCAGGAGCACGCGGTTCGTGAAGACGACGTGCCCGAGCCAGAGCAGGGGGAGCAGGAGGCAGAACGCCGCCATCCCCGCTCGAATGACGCGGGGGGAGGGCGGCGGGGTCACCCGTTCGTCGGTCGGCCTCACACTCTGGGACCGGCGACGGATTCCGCGTGCATGGGGGCCGGGGGGTCTTCCGAAACGGTCGCTTCGGTCGGAGGAAGGGGAGTCGC
>JAHWJO010000146.1 GCA_019348365.1 Armatimonadota bacterium
GAGGCCGCGATCCCTCCCATCCCCATCCCCAATGCCGAGGCCGCGATCCTTCCCGTACAGGACGTGCCCGGTACGGTGATCCCCGGCCCCGTTCTGCCGAACGTGGAGCCGGATGTCTTGGTCGCCTCGGACCTCCCGCTCGACCTCGAGCCGGCGATCCACCTCGCGTACGAGCAGCGCCCGGAAGTCCTCAGCGCCGCCAACGCGGTCAGGATTGCGGAGCGGAGCGTGGACCTCGCCCGCCGGGAGCGCCGCCCCGATGCCGCGCTCTCAGGCCAGTTTCTTTTCAATCCGGATGCCGCCGGGTTCGGCGCCAATGAGAAGAGCTGGAACGTCGTCGCGCAATTGTCCGTCCCCATTTACCAGGGCGGCATCGTCCGCGCCCGCGTGAACGAGGCCCAGGCCGACGTGGAAACGGCGCGTTCCACGCTGGAGCAGGTGAAGCAGGGAGTCGCCCTGGAGGTGCGGAGCGCGCTGCTCGACCTTCAGGAATCGGCCCGGCGCCGCCAGACCGTCGCAGCGAACGTCGTGCAGGCCCGAGAGGCGCTCCGGATCGCTCAGGTACGGTTCCGCGCCGGGGTCTCCACCACCGTGGAGGTGACGGATGCCCAGGTGGCCTACATCCAGGCGCTCACGAACCAGGTCAACGCCGAATACGACCACCTCTCGGCGGAAGCGCGGCTGCGCCGGGCCGTCGGGCGGCTCGTCCCCGAATCGACCCGGACGCAGGTGCAGACAAAGCCGGGCACGCCGCCCCCGCCCGTGGACAGCAGCGTGGGTCGTCCGGGGGAAGAGCCATCCGTTCAGGACGCGCCCTCATCCGATACCCCGTCCGACCGGCAACCGGCGGCGGTCACGCCCGCAAATTCCGGCGGCAACACCGCCACAGAGTCCCCGAAGACCCCGGCCGGGCCGGGCCAGGAGGAGAAGCCGTGAATCCCAGCACCGAAGCCCAACAACCTGACCGGACGGACCTCGTTGTAACGGACGATAAGGCGGTCCGGATCCGGCGCATTGCCTTCCTCCTGATGGCGATCAGCGCGCTCCTGGTGATCTTCCTCCTCGCGCGGGGACGACGACAGGTGCCGCAGGCCGCCGCTCCCAGGTCCCGGACCGTCGTGGTGGAATCGCCGCCGACGCCGGTCCGCCTGACGACCGTCACTCGCGGAACGCTCTCCAACACGATGGAGGTGAGCGGGGACATCGCCGCGCTCTCCGAAGTGGCCCTGAGCCCGAAGATCACCGCGCGGGTGACGGAGGTTCGCGCCCGCGAAGGCGACACGGTGAACCGGGGCCAGCTTCTCATCGCGCTGGATACAAGCGACCTCGATAACCAGGTCCGGAGCGCCCAGGCCGCCCTCTCCTCCGCCCGCGCGTCCTATGCATCCGCTCTGGAAGCCTTGGAAGCGGCGAAGGCCCGCGCGTCTCAGGCGCGCGTGACCGTGCAGCTGCAGGAGCGCACCAACGCCCTCGCGATCCAGAACGCGCGGGAAAACCTCCGCTCCGCGCAGGCCCGCCTCGCTATCGTGAAGCAGGGCGCGCGGGCCCAGGAGCGGTCCGTCTCCCAGAGCCAGGTGAACGTCGCACAGGCCAATATGGAAGATGCCCAGACGAACTACAACCGTATGTTGCGGATGTATCAGGAAGGCGCTATCGCGCGGTCCCAGGTGGACGCCGCCGAAACGCGGCTGAAAGTCGCCCGCGCCCAGCTGCGGAGCGCGCAGGAGCAGCTCTCCCTCCTCCGCGAGGGGGCGCGGCCGGAGGAAGTCATCCAGGCGGAATCCGCCGTCGCTCAGGCCCGGCAGGGTCTCGCCCAGGCGCTCGACAACCAGCGGCAGATCGCCATCCGCCAGCAGGAGTACCAGGCGGCGCTCGCCGCGACGAATCAGGCGCGGGCCGCCGTGCGACAGGCGGCGGCGGGCATCCGGCAGGCGCAGTCGCAGCTGAACCTCGCGCAGGTCAGCCGGTCCAACGCGTTCATCCACGCGCCCGTCAGCGGGATCGTCGCCGACCGCAACGTGGAGCCGGGCCAGATTGCTACCACGGGCGCGCCCCTGATGCGGATCACCGCCCCCGGCACCGTCTACTTCAGCGCGGAATTGAGCGAAAAGGACCTCGCCCATGTGCGGGAGGGGCAGGCGGTCTCGGTCTCCGTGGATGCGCTCCCGAACGAGCGGTTCACGGGCAAGGTCACCCGGATCTTCCCGACGGGCGACCCGTCCCGCCGCACCTTCACCGCGCGCATCACGCTGTCGGACGCCGGGGGGCGGCTCCGTCCCGGCATGTTCGCGCGGGGGACCGTTCAGGTGGACCGGCGGCAGGACGTGGTGCTGGTGCCCAAATCGGCCCTGTCGGTCACCGGGAGCCCCATCCCCCTGGAAGCCGGGGAAGGGGTCAGCGCGGAAGCCGCCGTCTTCGTGATGAAGGACGGCAAGGCCATCAAGAGAACGGTCCAGGTGGGCCGGCCCAGCGGGAACAACGTGGAAGTCCTCAACGGCCTGGAACCGGGGGAGAAGGTGATCACCACAGGCTCCCGCCTGGAAGAAGGGGATAAAGTCGCCGTGACCGGTTAACCACAGTCAAAAGTCAAAAGTCCAAGGTCGAAAGTCGCCCTCTCCCGGTGGGAGAGGGGCCAAAGGAGTTCAGAAGTACGTGGGACTGTCATGGATGGAGTAGGGCCGAAACCGAGAGGTAGTACATTCGATCCCTCTCCCTCTGGGAGAGGGCCAGCGCGAAGCGCGGGGGTGAGGGCGACTTTCGACCTTGGACTTTTGACTGTGGTTAACCAGGCAGATGGAACTTAAAGACGGAAATCACTCATGTTTCTAACGAACTTATCCATTAAAAGGCCGATAGCCATCCTCATGCTGGTGGCGGCGCTGATGGTGCTCGGTTGGCGGTCCATGCAGGACATGGGCGCGGAGCTCAACCCGAGCACCAACATCCCCTTCGTGACGATCACGACCGTCTACCCCGGCGCGGGGCCGGAAGAGGTGGAGACGCTCATCTCCAAGCCGCTCGAAGATGCGGTGGCCTCCGTCAATGGGATCAAGAGCATCACTTCCATCAATCAGGAAGGCGTCTCGAACGTCGCCCTGGAGTTCTACCTGGGGATCGATCCGGACGTGGCCGCTTCCGACGTGCGGCAGAAGGTGGACGCCGCACTCGGCGAGCTCCCCCGCGATGCCGAGTCCCCGGTCATCGCCAAGCTGGACCTCAACGCCCAGCCGGTGCTGACGTACAGCCTCTCCTCCGAGCAGCTCAACAACCGGGAGCTGCGGGACCTGGCGGAAAACGTCCTCCAGTACCGCCTGGCGCAGGTGCGGGGAGTCGGGCAGGTCAACATCTTCGGGGGAGAGGTCCGCGAGATCCAGGTCAAGGTGGACAAGGACCGCTTGAAGGCATACGGCCTGACCATTCAGGATGTCGTCAACGCCGTCCAGAGCCAGAACCTGAACCTGCCCGGCGGACGGCTCGGCGAGGGGGACCGCGATTACAGCATCCGCACCCTCGGTGAGTATGCGAGCGTGCAGGAGCTGCGGAGCCTTCGCATCAGCGTGCCGGGTCGCGGCCTGGGCGGGCCGGCGCGGCAGATCAATCTGTCCGACGTGTCGACCGTCACCGACGCTTCCGCCGAGCGGGACCGCTTCGCGCGGGTGAACGGCAAGGAGAGCGTCACCCTTATCATCTCCAAGCTCGCCGATGCGAACACCGTGCAGATGGCGGACGGCGTGAAGAAGGCCATCGCCGAGATGGAGAAGGCGCACGAGAACGTCAACTTCGTAGAGCTGCGCGACGAGAGCCGCATGGTGCGCGCCGCCCTCCACGACGTGAACATCTCGCTCATTTTGGGATCGCTGCTGGCGGTCCTCGTCGTCTTCCTGTTCCTCCACGACCTGCGGGGGACGTTCATCGTCGCGCTCGCCATCCCGACCTCGCTGGTGGCGACCTTCATCCCGATGAAGCTGTTCGGGTTCACCCTGAACCAGATGACGATGCTCGGCCTCTCGCTCGTCGTCGGCGTTCTCGTGGACGACAGCATCGTCGTCATCGAGAACATCTACCGCCACCTCGCGCGCGGGGAGACGCCGCGCGAAGCCGCGCTGAACGGGCGCAGCGAGATCGGACTGGCCGCCATGACGATCACCCTCGTCGACGTGGTGGTCTTCGTCCCCATCGGGTTCATGGGCGGGATCGTCGGGCAGTTCTTCCGCCAGTTCGGCATCACGGTCGCCGCGTCGGTCCTCTTCTCGCTGTTGATCTCCTTCACCTTCACCCCGATGCTCGCCTCGCGGTGGTACCGGACCGGGGAAGACCTGGAACACGGGAAGCGGGGGCTGTTCCGGCTGCTGGAGCGGGGATTGCAGGGCCTCGATAACGTGTACCGCCGGCTGCTCCATTTCGTGCTGGGGCGGGGCTCCCGGTTCAACCTGGGGCGGCGGCTGATGGTCGTCTTCCTGGGCTACGGCCTGCTCGTCTTCTCGATGTTCGTGCTGGGTCCCCGGCTGCGGTTCCAGTTCGCTCCGGTCATCGATTCCGGCCAGGTCATCGCGACCATCGAGCTTCCGGCGGGCGCATCGCTGGAGGAATCGAGCCGCATCAGCCGCCGGGTCGAGCAGATCATGGACCAGGTGCCGGAGAAGAAGAACATTTTCAGCACCGTCGGCTACATCAGCGGCGGCATCCGGGGCGCCGCCGACCAGGGGCGGCACGTCGCCTCCGTTCAGCTCAACCTGAAGGACAAAGAGAACCTCATGGACCGCCTCCTGGGCCATGACGGGAAGCGGACCCGGAGCGATCGGGCCATCGCGCAGGAGATCCGGCCCGAGATCAACCGGATTCCCGGCGCGCAGATCACCGTCGGAACGATGCGGGGCTGGGGCGGCGGCGCGCCGATCCAGATGACGCTCTCGGGAACGGACCTCGACCGCCTGCAAACCGTGGCCGAACAGTTCCGGGACCGGATGGCAAAAGTCCCCGGCGTGCTGGACCCCGACATCTCCCTCCGTCCCGGCAAGCCCGAAGTCCAGGTGCGGCTCGACCGGGTGCGGGCGGCGGATTCCGGGGTGAACGTCCGGGATGCGGCGCTGGCCGTCCGGAACGCGTTCGCGGGGAACACCGACGCGAAGTTCCGCGACCGGGGCGAGGAGTACGACATCCGGGTCCAGTACGAGGATTTCGACCGCCGCAACCCGGCGGACGTGGGGCAAGTCCTCGTACCGACGAGCTCCGGTCAGCCCGTGGACCTGCGGTCCATCGCTCACCTCTCCGCCGGGCAGGGGCCGACGAAGATCGAGCGTAAGAACCGGATGCGGCTCGTGACGGTGAGCGCCAACCTCGCGCCGGGGTACGCGACGGGGAACGTTCAGCAGGCCATCGACCAGGCCGTCGAGGGCGTCGACACCTCCGGGGTGACGGTGGGGTACGGCGGCGAGGTGCAGTCGCAGCAGGAGGAGTTCCCGTTCCTCATGGGGGCGCTCATGCTGGGCGGCATCCTCGTCTATATGCTGATGGCGACCCTCTTCAACTCGCTGCTGCACCCGTTCACGATCATGCTCAGCCTGCCCATGGCGCTGATCGGCGCGCTGGCCGCGCTGGTCATCGCGGACGAGGCGTTGAGCATCATCGCCATGATCGGCTTCATCATGCTGATGGGCCTCGTGACGAAGAACGCGATCCTGCTCATCGACTACACGAACACCCTCCGGGCGCGCGGCTGGGAGCGCGACGACGCCATCGAGGAGGCCGGGCCGACCCGGCTCCGCCCGATCCTGATGACCACCATCGCAATGATCTTCGGCATGCTGCCCATCGCGCTGCGGATCGGGGAGGCGTCGGAGATGCGGGCGCCGCTCGCCATCGCGGTCATCGGCGGCCTCATCCTCTCGACACTCCTGACGCTCGTCGTCATTCCGGTGACCTACACCCTCTTCGACGACATCCAGAGGAAGCTCACCCGGAAGCCGTATAAGCCGACCCGGACCCCGCCGCTCACCCCCGTGGGCGAGTGGACCGGAAACGGCCACGGCGTTCATCCCGCCATCGGTGGAGAGCTGCCGGAAGAGGAGAAAGAGGAGGAGCGAATCCGATGAGACTGCTCATCGTAGTGTACGATCAGGGCGTGGACGAGACGCTGATGGAGCGCCTGGGTGCGATGGGCGTCACCCACTGGACGAAGACCTTCAACGCGCACGGGGAAGGGGATTCGGGCCGGAAGCTGGGTGATGCGATCTGGCCGGGGATGAACAACCTCCTCTACCTCCAGTTGGAGGACGACCGGGTGGCGGAGGTCGCCGCCGCCATCCGGGACCTTCAGGAGTCGTACCGGCTGCAGCCGGGTATCACGATCTGGAGCCTGCCGGTGGAAGCCCTGTAGGAGTTCATGCAGCCGGGAAAGAAGAAAGCGGTGCGGATCCGTGGAAGGGCCGTGCCATTTTCTGTACGTGGGAGGGGGAAGCCATGTCCATCACGGTCACGTTTGTCGGATCAGCCCCGGTGGTCCCGGAGGTGGGGCAAGACACGGCATCGTTCGTGCTGAACGGGCGAATCCTGGTGGATTGCGGCTGGCACGCGGCGCTGGAGATGCGCCGCTACGGCATTCTCCCCCTCGACATCGAGGCGCTGTTCCTCACCCACTGCCATCACGACCATTACATGGGTTTGCCGATGCTGCTCTTCTACCGGGCGATGAGGGGGAAAGACCGCCCTCCGCTCCGCATCTACGGCCCCGCCGAGGAGTTGGAGGAGGTGGTGGAGCTGTCCCGCCGCTTCCTCCGCCCCGAACGGTTTCCGGAGGCTTTCCCGCAGGTGGAGCTACACCCTTTATCACCGGGACAACTCGTAGAAGAGGGAGAGATGGCAATCCGTACGGCGCGGGCGACGCATCCCGTTCCTGCGCTCTCCTACCGCTTTGAGGACCGCTCCAGCGGCGCCGTCGTCGCTTACTCCGGGGACACGGGCTATGAACCCTCCCTCGCGATGTTCTTCCGGGACGCCGATCTCCTCATCCACGAAGCTTCCCTCGCCCCCGGCCAGACGGATCGCGGCGGGTACGGGCACGCCTCCCCGGAAGAGGCGGCCCGGATCGCTCGTGACGCGGGAGCAGAGCGTCTGGCGCTGATCCATTACCTCCAATCGAACGGGGAGGCAATCCTCACCGCCGCCCGGAGCGTCTTCGTAGAGACGGTGCTTGCGGAGGAGGGGCTGATTCTTCGGATTGCCACCTGATCGAGAGTCGCCCGGCGAATGAATTCGAGGCAACAACGGCGCGAAGTCGCCCTTCGGCGACTCCACCCCCAGCCCTGACCTCTTTCAACCTTTTAGAAGGGTTGGGATGAGAGTCCGCGAAGGCGGACTTCGTGCTCCTCCAGGCGCGGTTTCAACCGTCGGCCCTTTGCCGCACTCACGCTTGGCCTTTCAGAAGCCATAAAAATCCCCTCCGCAGGGGAGGGGATGGTCGTACGTTCAATCTTTGAACGGCGCTTACGCCTGCTTCTTGTCGGAAGTCTCGGAAGCATCGTATACCCGCTTGGCTTTGCCCTTGAGCGCGTTCGGATTGAGGTCGTCGCCCTTGCCCGTGGGGTAGGTGACGGTGTTCGGGTCGCCGTCGCTGCGGTACCGGGATTTCTTGTTCTTCTCCAGGTTGTTCATCCAGTCGGTCAGGCTCGGCTTCACGGTGTCGGTCGCCTGGATGCGGGGCAGCCGGTACGGATCGAAGTCCTTGTGGAACGGCGAGGGAGCCGGGTGCGCGCCCACGAGCATCGCCGCCGCGTGGCGGTAGGTGATCCCCTCGGCGGCGCCGCCCCGGAGGATGCTGTCGTCTTTGGGGATGCTGCCGTGCGGAAGGGCGATGGTCTGCACTTCGTAGCCGGGGAGATACTTCTGGGTCACGCCCACGCCCTTGGCCAGCTCTTTCGTCCCCTCCTGTTTGGAGAGGCGGCGGAGCATGTGATGCGAGTAGGTGTGGTTGCCGATCTCGAAGCCCCACTCCTTCAGCTCCTTCAGCTTCCGCTCCTTGAACTCTTCCTGCTCGAAGAGGGAGGGCAGCACGTAGAAGGTGGCTTTGGCGGGGAAATCGGGGTGCTTCTTCGCGAAGTCGAGCATGATGGCGACGGCGCAGTTCGGATCGAGTTTGGCGTTCGGCCCGGTGCCGAGGTAGCGGAACTGTCCCGCGTCGGAGTCGTCGAAGGTGAAGATGACCGGGCTCTTCCCCGGCGGGAGGTCGATCTTCCCGTTCACGTAATCCATGAGGGAGACGGGCCGGTATCCGAGCTTGTACAGCTTCTCCAGGTCCTTACGGAAATTGTCCGGGGTGCGGGTCCACCGCGCTTCCTTGGGCTCGATGTGGTGATACTCCAGGATCGGCACGCGGCCCAGCTCGTTCGGCTGGTCCACCGCCAGGTTAACGGGGACCGGTTTCGGAGGCACCGGGGGAGTTGCGGCTTTCGGGGTCTCTTTCGCGACGGAACCCGGCTGAGGCGGGCCGCCGGAATTGCAGCCGGCGAGGAACGAGGCCATCACGAGCGTGGTTCCGGCCAGGACGGGCGCGAGCTTGCCGTACGTCATCGTACGGCGCGGTGGGATGGACGAGGAAGATCGAGGCGAATAAAAACGGTACAGCACAACAACTCTCCTTACAAACGGATGGGCGAAACGCGGAGGTCTACCTCTTCATTCTAGGGCAGAAGAGGGAACCCTGTCAGCCTTATTCCGCATATTGCCGCTAAATTCCGCTTGAAGGAGAGCCGGTATGGCCGGGGAGAGCTACACGATCTCATCCCGGACGTGCTCGCGGCTGATGGGGGTCTCGTCGCCGGGCAGGTCGTCGATGTTCACGCCCAGGCCTCCCAGCGAGGCGTCGCTGGCGATGCCGAAATCCACCACGTCCTCCCCGGCGATCTCCCCGCTCGTCACGAAATCGTCGGTCGTCGTCCGGACGACGCGGTCGTCGCCGCTCACCATGTCCGTTTCGTTGATCCGCTCGGTGAGGTCGGTGTGGGGCGGGACCTGCGTGATCTCGGTATCGTTGGAGAGGTCGGTCAATTCTGTGGACGGGGCGACAAAGTCGGTGTCCTCGGCTCCCAGAGGTTGTATCATATCCGCATCGGATCCGAAGCGGCCATCGGTGGCGCTCATCGTTCCCCTCCTGTTTTGGGTCTGATTTTTGGGTATATAACAAAAACGGCGCGTTTTACTTCACGTTCAGGTCGAACGCAGATCGTTGCGCTGATACTGTTGCAGGTTCGGCCATGTTCTGAATAGAGTTACCAGGTGTCGAGGATTCTTAAACGCCGGGGGCAGATCCGAACTTCGACGCCGATTCCACCCTCATTTCATGTATATCGGAAGTTCGTCGAACATTCCTGAAAAT
>JAHWJO010000605.1 GCA_019348365.1 Armatimonadota bacterium
TTCGCGTCTGCGCGAGGAAGTCCAGGCCGAACCGGACGAACTCCCGGTTTTCGTTCACCAGGGGCATCATGTCCGCGACGGTACCGATGGCGACGAGATCGAGGAAGGCGCGGTAGAGGCCCTCTTCCGGCTGGCCCATCTCCCGCACAACCGCTTGCAACACCTTGAATGCCACCGCCGTCCCGCAGATGGCGGGGAAGGGATAGAGCGAATCCCTGCGCCGGGGGTTCACCACCGCAACCGCGTCGGGGAGGGAAGCGCCCGGCTCGTGGTGGTCCGTCACCACCACGTCAATTCCAAACCCCTTCGCCGCTTCGACCGCCTCAATGGCCTGGATGCCGCAGTCGGTGGTGACGATGAGCCGGATGCCGTTCTTCGCCGCCGCCTCGACCGACGCCACCTGAAGGTCATAGCCGTCGTTCGTGCGATGGGGCACATGGACGGAGATCACGCCGTCGAGCGCCTTCAGTCCGCGAGTCAGCAGCGCCGCGCTGCACACGCCGTCCACGTCGTAATCGCCGTAGACGAGGATCGGTTCCCGGTCGTGGATCGCCTTCGCGATGCGATGCGCCGCCACATCAATGTCGGGGAGGAGGGAAGGATCGTGGAGGTGGGCGAGGTCCGCCTGGAGGAAGGGGGTCGCCGTCCGTTCGTCGTGAATCCCCCGGCCTACTAAGAGACGCGCGAGAGCGGGATGGATCTCCAGCCGTTCGGCGAGGTCACGCGCAAGGGATTCATCGAAAGGTCGGAAGCGCCAGGATTTGTTCAGCATACAGAGCAATTCGGTCGGGGAGAGGGAATTCCGGAGTCGGAATCGGCGGGGCAGGAAGGCCGGGAACAGGATTCCGGCGTGGCTTTATTATAACACTCGCCGATAAGGATGGCAGCCAGCCGCCCTTAGAAAAAGCCCCCGCCCCTGAAGAGCGGAGGCCCCTCCAACCCCATGAGAACCCTTATTTATGAGGAAACCAGGAAACCAGGAATTCAGGAAGAGCTTGAAGATGGAGGATAGAAGATAGCCATCCCCTATGACATATCATCAGGTTTTTCCTGAATTCCTCATAAAAAGGGGTTCCTAGCCTCGGTCCTCGGCAAACTCAGGGCCCCAGTGCTTGATCTTCTGCAGGTCCTTCTCGAAGTTGAAATCCGGGTCGTTGATCGAATCGTGGCACTGGATGCAGAGGGTCTTGTTCCCCTGCGGGATGGATCGGGTGGTCATGACCGCCCGCTTCAGGCCCGCCTTCGCCAGCGAGATGTGGAGCTGCCCCGGCCCGTGGCACGACTCGCATCCGACCCCGCCCAGCTCGCGCGGGTACTCCGCCACGTTGAAGCCCGACGGCTGTCCGAACCCGACGGTATGGCATCGCAGGCAGTCGGGGCGCTTGGCGTTGATGCCTTTCTTCGTGGTCTCCAGCGTCCTCAGCGCCTTCGCGTGAGACAGCAGCGACCATTTATCGTAGACCTTCTTGTGGCACTCGGCGCAGGCCCGGTTCCCCATGTAACGGTTGGAAGAATCCGATTTGAAGAACTGGGCGGTCGGAGTCTGCTCTTTCTCCGTGACGAGTCCGCCCTGCATCTGGCTGAGTCTCGGCTTGTAAGAGTCCCGCAGCTCGGCGAACTTCGGGTTCTCGGGGATCGACGCCGTCAGAGCAGTCGTGCGGGAGCGGATCGTCTTCCCCCCCATGCCGTCAAGGGTGATGCCGGCCTGTGAGCCGTAGCGGGCACGGTCGCCGCTGGCGACGAGGGTCGCGCCGTTGACGTTCGGGGTTTCGTTGAAGTAGACCCCCGGAACGTGCCCCAGCGCCATCAGGTCGATGCCGGGGACGGCGTTCGCGATGTCCCGCCCCCCATCCATCCCGGCGTGAGCCAGGACCACGACGAGGTCCGCCCTCTGCCGGAGGGTGGGGACGAGCGCCTTCAGCGTCTCGATGGGGTCCGCTACCTTCACTTTGGAAGCGTCCGTCCCCAGGATGATCGGAAGCTCCGCCGCCTCTCTCGTACCCAGGACTCCGGTGACGGCCACGCGGATCTTCCCGGTCGCGCCGGGCCGGGAATCGGGGTAAGTGCGGATCACGTACGGCTGCGCGAACGGCTTGTCCGTCGCCGCATCGGTCACGTTGGCCGAGACGAACAGGCCGGGGTGCTTGCGGATCTGCTCCTTGAGGAACGGTATCCCGTGGTAGAATTCCTTCTCGCCGAGGGTGGCCGACTGGTAGCCCATCCGCTCCATGGCGGTGTAGGCCACCTCCGACTTCAGGCGGTCCTCATCGGATTTGGAGATCGGGAAGTCTCCCGCGAAGACGGGGAGCTGGTTCGGGTTGGCCGCGCTTTGCTGTTGTAAATAGGTCGCCCGCCGGGCGATTCCGCCATACTGGCCGGACGCTCACCCGCAGGGTTCGAGATACCCCTGCCACTCGGACGAGAAATCGACGACGAGGCTGGCATCCCTGAAGGTCGGGTCCGGCGGGAGAGAAACCGCCGGCGCGCCGAGTGCCTGGGCGGGGAAGGGGATACTCAGGTTGGTAGCCGGGGCGGCGGCTTTCGGTTTTGCGGGAGCCGCTTTCGGAGGCCCGGCTTTCGGTTTTGGAGCGGCTTTGGACGCGGGGGCCGGCTTCCGGGGCGTTTTCGAGGGAGCCGCCCCCGAAGTGGACGAGATGCTCCCCCCGACCGTCACGGCCAGCGCGAGGGCGGACGCCGCGAGGAGTCCCCCCTGA
>JAHWJO010000147.1 GCA_019348365.1 Armatimonadota bacterium
GTGCGCCCTCACCCCCGCGCTTCGCGCTGGCCCTCTCCCAATTCTGGGAGAGGGGCTCGGGATGCAAAACGCTTCTATTCGGAGGGAGGGTTTCTATCCTGGTACTCTATACATAACCGACAGGTCGATTTCGCAAGCTCGTACCCTGCCTTGGTCCTGTTATGGAATGAACTCGACAAATCCCCTCTCCCAGAATTGGGAGAGGGGCAGTCGCGAACGAAGGTGAGCGACAGGGGGAGGGCGGGGGTTCCGTTCATCGCACTTATTATGACGGATGCGGCTCCGTTTCGGGCTTCAGATAGCGGTCCAGCCACTCCTTATTCCGGCGGAGGCGGTCCAGGCGGAGGTCCGGCGGGCCGTTGCGGCTCATGCCGTGGCTTGCGGAGGAGGGGTAGCGCACGAACTCGACGGTCTTCCTCTGGTTCCGAAGCGCGGCGAACAGCTCCTCCGCCTGCCCGACGGGGCAGCGCAGGTCCCCGTCCGAATGGATGATGAGCAGCGGCGTATTGATACGGCCCGCGTAGGCCAGCGGCGACACCCGCCACAGCTCGCTCGGGTCGTCCCAGGCGTTCCCCCCGAAGTACTTTTCGTGGGTGAAGGAGAAGTCGCAGGTGCCGGAGAAGCTGTGCAGATTCCCCACCAGCCGGTCGGTGATGGCGCACTTGAACCGGTCGGTATGGCCCACGGCCCACGCGGTCATGTAGCCGCCGTAGGAGCCGCCCATGATCGCCATGCGGTCGGAATCCACGTAAGGGAGGGCCGCGCCGTAATCCGCCACGGCCTGGATGTCCTCCCAGTCGCGGTTCCCCCAGTCCCCTTTGATCGCTTTCGTGTGCGCCTCGCCGTACCCCTTGCTGCCTCGTGGGTTGGGGAACAGCACGACATACCCCTCCGCCGCGAGCCACTGCAATTCATGGAAGGGGGAGGACTGCCCGCCGTACTGCAGCGCCGGCCCCCCATGGACGTAGAGGACGCACGGGTACTTCTGCTTCTCATCGTAGCCGGGGGGACGGAGAATCCACCCTTCGACCATGCCGCCCTCGCCGTTCGTGAGGGTGAACGGCTCCGGCATCTGCATCTCGACTTCGTTCAGGAGGTCTTGATTGAGATGGGTCAGGCGATTCAGGTTCAGGCCCTCCCCCTCCGGCGTGCCGAGATAAATGTCGTGCAACTCGACGGCGTTGCCGAGCATGATCCCCAGCCGATCCCCTTCCCGGCTCAGGCTGAACGCCCCCATCTCGTGATCTTCCGGCGTGAGCGGCTGAAGGTCGCCCCCCTCCAGAGAGACGCGGTAGAGGCGAGTATCGCCGTGGTGGCTCATCGGGAAGTAGAGGACGCGGCTGTCGGGGCTCCAGACGATGGGATTCCCGTCGCCGGGCTCGTGAGCATCCGAGAGGGTGAGGTACCCGACGGCCATGTCGCTCTCGCCGGTGAGATCCCGCGCCTCTTTGGAGCCTCCCGCCGGGATGACCAGGACTCTTGGATTCCGGCCTCCCCAGGTATCCTCCAGATCCGTGTGGCCGACGTACGCGATCCATTTCCCATCCGGCGACCACGCCGGCCCATGCTTCGGGCCGTCCGGGGCTTCGATCCGGCGGATCTCACCGCCATCAGCGGGCACGGTCCAGAGGTCGTCGTAATGATCTTCGAGGTCGTTGTCTTCCCGCGCGTTGGCAACGAACGCGAGCGTCTTCCCGTCCGGCGACCACGCGAGCGCGCCGTGGTTGTAGGGGGCATCGGTGAGGGGCTTCGCCTCGCCGGTCTCCGCGTCCGCCACCCAGACCTGCCAAAACGAGTCGTCCCAGTAGCCGAGCCCGTCCAGGCGATAGAAGAGCTTCGTGTGGACCCGCACGGGAGCGCTGGCGCAGTTCTCCTCCCGTTCTTTTTTAGCCTTCTCCCGGTATTGCTCCGGCGTGGCCCGGTGGAGGAACGCGATCCGCTTTCCATCGGGCGACCACACGGGAGACTGGATTCCACCTTCATCGAGAGAAGTTAGGGCGCGAGCTTCGCCGCCGTCGGTGGGGATGACGTAAATCTGCGACTTCGGCTTCTCCCGGTCACTCAGAAAGGCAATCCGGTTCCCGTCCGGCGACCATCGCGGACTGCTGTCGCCGTGCCGGTCGCCCGTGAAGGGGCGCAACTCCCCCGCTTCGCCGTCGGCTATCCAGAGGCTCGTATAGTACTGATTCTTTTCCGTGTCCGTCAGCTTGATCGTAAAAACGATCCACCGTCCCTCCGGTGAGATCTGAGCCGCGCCGGCCAGCTTAAATTTGGTGAAATCATCGATGGCAACAGATCGTTTGGACACGGCTGTCTCCTCCTTGAGTTTGATAGGCCGCAACTCCGTTACGGGATTCCATCGGGCCGAACGGATCATTCCGCCATCCCCCGGTGCATTTCGTCCTCTCTGCCCATTCTCCCTCCCTCGCAGAAGAATTCAGCCTTCCGACTCCGTCATCGGCTCCCTTCCCTCTTCATCCTGTCATCCTGTCATCCTGTCACTAAAAAACCCGGTACCGTTTTGTGCAAAGAAGGCATGTGACAGAGCTGTCACATGCGTCTCTTCACCCGGATTCCTCCTGCAGGGTTATGGAAGAAACAGTCAAGTAAGTAGGAAGACGGCTCGCCCGGAACACCCAGGCGAGGGTGTACTTCCAACAGTTTTCAAGAAATCCGTGTTTTAACCCTAAAGAACCTGAAGGGGATCACCGATATACCTCATCGGGAGGGAACTTATGAAGTCTATTCATCCGTTGAAGGCGGGCATCTTTGCCACGTCGACGCTATTATCCACCGTGGCCCTGAGCGGCGCATCCCCTGCGGACGCCCATAACATGAAGACCTTCTCGACCGTGGAGGAGGTCATCCAGGGCTTGAACGCGATCAAGCATCGCACGAACACCCCGCTGCACGAAGAGTACGAGGCCGCACCGGTTGAGGAAAGCATCGAAATCGTCTGGGAGGGAGCCTCAGATTCGACCGGTGAACCGACCGGGGCGAGCGATCTTTTTAAGACGACCGGATTCTGGGAAGACGAGCCGCAGCTGAATGGGGAGTCCGCCGGACCGATTCCCGATCGGATCATCGTCGAGACGTTCGACCGGAACGCCGCCCCGTCTGAATACGAGAGATGGAGCGCCGGGGACGATATCGAAGATACCACCGGCAGCTCTCTCTTCTCCACCGCTCAGTACCGCCCGGCGCCATCCCGGCGCTATCAGACGGTCCGCCCGCAGCGAGCCGAAGCCAGCGTCTCCTCGATGGAGCGGGAGATCCTGGACCTCGTCAACAGCGAGCGTGCCCGCCGGGGTCTCCGGCCTCTCTCGATGGACGGCTCGCTCTGCCGTGTGGGCCGGGATCACTCCCGCGACATGGCCCGGCGGAACTACTTCTCGCACTACACGCCGGAAGGGGACTCGGTCTCCGACCGCGTGATGTCTCGGGGGATCGGCTTCCAGATGCTCGGCGAGAATATCGCGCTGGACTACTCCGCCCGCAACGCCCATATCAACCTGATGCGGAGCCGGGGTCACCGGGAGAACATCCTCCGGCGCGATTACCGCCGCGTCGGAATCGGGGTGGCGGTCTCGCCCCGGGGTGAAATTTTGGTCACGCAGGTTTTCTCCAGCTAATTAGTGGGTAAGATAATTGGTTCTGCGCCCCGGAAGAGAATTCTTCCGGGGTTTTTCAATTTTTCTCTCGCGGAAGGAACCGTACGGCGTGTCGAATGCTCCATAGAATATCTGCTCTCTCCGGGGGACAGGCAACAGGCATCAGTTGAAGCCGCGAAGCCCAGACCTAACCTGCCCTCCCGCTCTACCGGAAGAGCCTTTCGCATGGAGGTAAGAAGATGAACCAGGCGCGCACCACGACACTCCTCCTCACCGCCACCCTCCTCGGCTCGATGGGCATCCAGGGCAAGGCCTTCGCTGGCTCTGAAGGGCGAAAGAACACCACTGCCGTCCTGGGTGCCATCACCGCCCACGAACTGATCAAGGGCCGCACCAACAACGCCATCCTGACCGGCGCCGGGACCGTCGTCGCGTACAACAAGTACAAAGAGGCCAAAAAGGACGAGGACCGGTACGAACGCCGCTCCGAACGAAGGGACCGCCGCGACCGCCGCAGCCGGGTGCGGAACCTGCTCGGGCAGCCGACTGAACGCCGGTAACCGATCTCGATACAAGAGGCCGGTTGACAGCCACCCTCCGACCTGAGCATCAGGGAACCCGGCTTGGAAGCCACGATGCTGGGAATCCACGATCCAAATGGCTCTTGAACGAATTCCCATACAAATAGGGTTCTATTGGGGACCGTGTGGGTCCAGTTTGAACGCCGGGTGGTCGACGATCACCCACACAGTTCTCGATAGTGCCATAAATGAACACAGGGGCGGATCCGTTTGGATCCGCCCCTCGTCATTTTCCCTTAAGGTCCGATATACCGAATCTCGTTCTCCTCCTCCCCGGTAAATCAGCCCCCTTGCTTAATGGTTCGTTCCCGAAACCCATTAAAAAACAAGCATACGAAGGAAATTCAGTGCCTGCACCTGCAACCGTACTCCAGATTGAGGGTTACAGGGGAAGCAATTCGGGTATGACTCTCCTGTAGTTGTTTGTTTGCGATAATTGTTTGCCATCCAGGTTTTAGAAGTTTAGAAGTACGGTGCCGGGGGAGGCGTATCATGCAGGGCCAGTGGAAAGGCTTCACCGTGTTGTTGATCAGCTGCGCCTGCGCCGCTCCTGTTTGGTCCCAGGAGGCGGCATCCGTCGAAGCCTCTCCATCCCCTCCGGAAGCGGTCTCCATAGTGAAACAGGACTCGACCGAGAAACCGCAACAGATCGATGGGAAAAACGAAATACAAAAAATCGAAGAAAAGGGCGGGGTAAAGAGGGAGTCCGTCGGAAACCCAAAAGTAGCTGGCGCATCGACGAAGGTGGATGCCAATCAGACCCCGCAGCCGCTCAACCGGGTGAAGAAATCCAAAAAAGGACTCCTCGATTTTAACCGGGACGGCACGATCAATCTGCGAGATGCCTTCCGTCTGGCCGGTTTGCGGGGACGGTTGGACCGGGTTGCCGGGATGACCTCCGACGGGCGGCTCGCTTTCCGTGATCCGAAGAAACTGCTCGGCGATGCACTGATCGATTTCCTGGAGGATGGGAAAATCCGGGTGACTCCCTCCTCGGAGTTGATCGGGGTGGACATCGCGCGGTTCAACGGGTCCAGTAAGATCAGCTACAGCCACAAGCACAAGCGTTTGACCCTCTACAAAACCTGGGTCTTTAAGTAGATCCGGTCGCAGGTGAAACCGAATAGAAAATGAATGGAGACCCCCTTTCTCTGTCGGATTCTCTTCGTCGGACTTCAGGGGTGTCGGCGAAGGCCGACACTGGGCCGAAGGCGGGTGAATGCCCGAAGGCAGAGGGCCGGGCCCTGGGTAGCAGAGGAGTTCACTCCCACCGCACAAGGCGCACTTGATGACAATGGGGTAAGAGATCAGCGGTATGCGATCCAGGCCGCCGGTAGAATCGAAAGCTCAGGACAAGTCTCACTTCTCATCCGCTTCCTGATCCCGGCCCTGCACCCAGAGATCGAAGCGGTGGAGGCGCGGATGCTCCCGGATGTATTCATTGAGGGATCGGCGTTCCGTGAAAGCGTGAAACCCCAACAGCGCCCCCACCAGGAAGAGTTGCACCCAGAAGCCGAACGCCATCGCGAACATAAACCCCAGCGCGCCGCCCAGCCCGTTCGCTCCCGAGTCCCCCAGCATTCCCCGCCGCGCCCGCTCCACCGGCAGGTACGCCAGCGCCGCGCCCGGTAAGACCCACAGCGCGGCAGGGATTCCGGCCCGCTTCAACCCGTACGCCACCAGTACAAGTCCCGTTCCGGCGAGGAACAGCGCCACCGCGCGCGCCGGACGGGTGTCGACCAGGTTCAGGCTGTTGGCCGTGAGCGCGATGAGCAGCGCCGAGACGGCCCAGGGGAGCGGCTGGCCGGGGTGCAGCGTTCCGGCGAGGATCACCGCCACCCAGCCCCCGGCGAGGGCTTTGACGGCTCCGGTGGTCATCTCGCGCTCGTGGAGGAGCTTGCGGAAGTGGCCCTTCAGCCCCCCCACCGAGCGGTCCCCCCACCGGTCGTCGGCGAACCCGAGGAGGCCGAACGCGAAAGCGGCGAGGGAGATTCTTAGGGTGATCCCCGCATCCCCCGGCACCGAAGCCGCCAGCAAGTAAAACGGCAGGGATGCGAGCAGCAGGAGTACGCCGTAGGAGGTGGGAATGGGCCGTCCGGCGTAGTTCCGCCGGACCAACCCTTTTGAAGCGAGAAAACGCCCGAACGGCCCCTCCGATGCCCAGATGAGCAGCGCCGATCCGGCAAACGCGATCAGGTCCATCACCGGCGGCGGCCCCGGTACTGCACGAATTTGCGGAGGAGCACGGCGGAGATGTGAAAAAGCTGCCGTCCCCGGTGGCGGAATCCCGCGAGGTCCCGGCCCGTCACCTTATGGGTCATCTGAGTGGGGATTTCCTTCAGCCGGAACCCGGCGCGCAGGAGGTCCACGGTCATACCGGTCTCGACGGCGTAGCCGGAGGCGAACCCGCCGATCTTTTCCATTACCTCGCGCCGCATGGCCCGCTGGCCGGAGAGCGGCGCGGTCACCGTATGGCCCGTCAAATGCCGGATGCCCCAGCGCGCGAGTTTCAGGGCGGTCCCGAATCCCCCTCTCTTCCCGGTGGAGGGAAAGAGCGCGAGAGTGACGTCCGCATCGCCGTTCATGATCGGCCCGAGGAGCTTCCCCGCTTCGGCGGCGCTGGACCCCAGATCTCCGTCGAGGAAGAGGAGGATGTCGCCCCGGCTGGCCGCCCCTCCCCGGTTCATCGCCGCCCCCTTCCCTTCGTTCCGTTCGGAGCGCAGCACATGAGTCGCCCCCGCCGCCTCCGCCCGTTGCGCCGTATCATCCCGGGAGCCGTCATCCACCACGATCAATTCTCGCACGCCCTCCAGCGCGCGGGCTGAGCGCACCGTTTCCCCGATGCGCTCCCCCTCGTTGTACGCGGGGATGATGACGGAGACGTTTTGTTCAGGAGATCTCACAGCGCGGCAGGGTCCGGGGACGGGGTCGCCGCCACCTCCGGGAGGAGTCGGTCCGCCGTCGGCTTGGTGCCGTAGCTGCCGCTTCCCGCCGCCAGCGCCATCGCGCAGGCCACCTGCCCGACCGCCGTGTCGATGTTGTCCACCGTCGCGACTCCCCGGTTGTTGTAGAAGGAGATCAGAGAAACGCTGGTGGCTTCAGGTTCCGCTGCCACGACCCGAACCCCCGAATTTTGCAGCGCCTCCAGAATCGCGGTTTCCATCGAGCGTTCGGATTGAGCCTCCAGCGCTTCCTCCGCGTTCTCCGTATTGTCCACGATCACCACCGATCCCACCGATGCGTCATAGGCGCCGTCCAGGACCAGGCCCGGCGTGGCTTCCGCGAGCCGATGGACGGCGGTGTTCCAGTTGCCGGTGACAATGGCTTTCGCGAGAGTACGGTGGGCGGCTTCTGTTTCATTCTCTCCCGGAGGCACAAGGAGCAGCCGACGGATGCGGGCGCGAATCTCCGGGTTTTCGGGCAACCAGTTCCGCTGGATCAGCGTAGTGGAAGCGACCTCAGCCCCGGCGGCGGTGAGAACGGAAGCGAGTTCCGTCGCGATCTCCGAACGCTTCGGGTTCCCCAGCAGGATAAGGGCGACCCGGCGGTCCGTGAGCAGCCCGTCCACCACGCGAGGGGCCAGGGTGCGGATCGCGCGGTCCCGGTCATTGAGCTGTCCCTTCAGCGTGGCGATCTCCTGATGGCTGGCCCGGTACTGCACCCGGAGCTCGGAGACATTCGCCTGCAATTGTTTGAGCGCGCGATTCTGGCTCTCCACGGATGCCAGACCGACGAACGAGTTGCCGATCAGCATCCCGATTCCGAGTGCGAGGAAGACCGCCATCAGGCTGGCGAGATGATAACGGAAATCAATCATGAAATGAGCTTTTCACCACGGAGATCCCCTGTATGGAACCACAGATGAACACGGATGAACACAGATAAAGCTTATTGAAACCGCAATGATCCGCATTGAAATCCGCGTGCCGCAGGTCCGCGTCCCATTGATCCACCCATCCACCCAAGTTCCTCCGTGTTGAGTGGCGGTTAAAACAGATTCCAGAAGAAGAGCTTCAACCGCAGGAAGAGGATCTTCGTCCAGTTGTTCAGACTGGGAGAAAGGATGAAGATGGCAAGGAGCGGGACCGCCCCCGCCAGCATGAGCGAGACGATCTCCTTTCCGCGCACTCGCGGGCGGTAGAGGCGGCTCACGCCTTTCGCATCGACAAGGATGGAGCCCACCTTCAGCCGCACCAGAAACGTGCTCGACATCCCTGCGCGTCCTTTGTCCAGGAAGTCCACGAGGGAGAAATGGGTGCCCACCGCGACGATCATCTCCGCACCCCGCTCGTACGCGAGGAGCATGGCCGCGTCTTCGCTCGTCCCCGGCACCGGGAAGAGATGCGCATCCCTCCCCAAACTCTTCACCCGCTCCAGCCCCGGCGCGCGACCGTCCCGGTACGCATGGACGATGAGCTCCGCCCCGCACCGGAGCGCCCGGTCGGAGACGGAATCCATATCGCCGAGGATGAGGTCGGGCCGGAGGCCTATCTCCAGCAGGGCATCCGCGCCGCCGTCCACTCCAATGAGCACGGGCCGTTGCTCCTGAATGTAGGAGAGGACCCGCGTGAGGTCGTTTTCAAAACCCTCCCCCCGCACGACGATCACGACGTGCCGCCCCGCGATAGGTGTCCGAACGTCGGGGACGGCGGCCGGCTCCAGGAGTCCTTCGGCCTCTTCGCTAAGGTGCCGCAGGGTGTTCTCCGCGAACCCCCGCAGCTCGTGGACGACGTTACGACGACCCGACTCAAGTTGTTCTTTCACGATCTCCTGCATGAGCCGCCGTCCCTGCGCGAGGGCTTCCCCCTTGCGATACAGGGTATCGCCGTCCAGCCGGAGGGAATCGCCCTCTCGGATCGCCTCGAACGCCTCCTCGCCGATCCGGTCCAGAATCGGGATGCCGGCTTCGAGCAGGAGGGAGGGGCCGCTGTTGGGATACCGTCCGGTGATCGAGTCCCCGGCATTGACGACGAACGCGGGGCGGCACGCCACCAGCGCCCGCGCGGCCACACTGTCGAGGTCGTTGTGACGGATGACGGCGACCTCGCCCCGTCGGAGGGTCTTCACGAGGTCCTTGGTCCGGCGGTTCACCCGCGCGACGCCTGCTCGCCGGTGGAGGTC
>JAHWJO010000606.1 GCA_019348365.1 Armatimonadota bacterium
CGAGGTCCGGCGTCGCCGCCGGGCTGGCCATCGGTGGGGTGACCACGGTGATCTCGGTGAAGCGCCGGAAATGGGCGGCATTGAAGGTCAGCAGGTGAGTCACGCCATGCGCCAGCATGATCGCCACCAGCCGCGCGTCATACACCTGCCGCCCCACCACGCCGTAGGCATCCACTAGGTCTCGCCAGAGGGGGTAGATATCCGGCATCTCATGCAAGAGGGGGAAGAGACGCTCGATCTCATTCGCTTCCTCACTCGCTTGTTGGGAAGTGAAGCCCAAACCGTTGGCTTCCATAGGCCGAGTGGCGAGCGCCCGAAACTCCACCAGATTTTGGGGAGTCACATGGAGCGTCTCTCCCCGTTGCCGGAGCAGATCGAGCGCATGCTGAGTCGCGTGGTACTGGGGATCATCCGGCAGGATCCGCCGCGCGAGGATGTTCGTATCGGACAAAGTGCTCATTCACCAGGATTCCTCGTACAGAGACTCGCGCTCGAATGCTTCGGGAGGCAATACGGGTATCCCCCGGTTCTTTTCTGCGAGAGCATCCAACGCTTGTCTCCACTCTTCCGGCGTTGCCGTGAAATAAAAGTGATTCTTGTCCACCCCTTCCGGAATCTTTTCTCTTTTCTTCTCATCTTTCAGCACAGTGAGCCGGACCCGCTTTCCGGCAAGCTCGTCCGCGCGCTGCGCGACCTCTTCCCACGTCCCTTCGATGATGATGTCTGACATGGCACCCTCCTGACTGAAATTTTATCACTGGGTTCGCCCCCCGTCCAGACAGCGGTTCTCCAGGGCTTCCTCATGCGACGTCTGTATAACCGTAGGGAAGAGCCGCAGACGTGGGGGATTCACTTGATAATCTCCCTGGCACGTATCCAGTACAGCTTTAAACTTGACCAGAATCCCCAGTACTGCTTCAGCCATTCCTCATCCAGCTCGACGTACGCGCCGAGATCGGTCCAGGGGTAGGCTCTTTTCAGGTATCGCCGCTCCTCAGCCCGGCACAGCCGTTCAACCCGCAGACGGCTGGCTTTCGTATACGGTATCCCCCTGGCATGAAGAGCCCCATGAGTCGCCTCATGAATCAGTAGGCATTCAAGCCAGAACCCATACCCAGATTCCTTGATGTCGAACCGATACCGACTGAAATCAATCAAGCAAGCCTGGACACGCGACACGTACGCCCCGCCGCTGACCAATTCCTCGTTCGACACGTACCGGACGTGCCGTTGTATTCGACGGTAGCGGCGCGGGTCGAAACGACGGATGCGGAACAGCGCATCCTTCACGCTGGCGGCGAACTCGTCCGGCTCCTTCTGCACCCGCATGTCGCAAAGGAGGATCCCGTCGAAGGAGTCGATCACGCTGTCGCGATAGCCCTCCTCCAGCCGGTCCTGCCAGTATCTTTTCTGCCACGTGAGTCTCATCGCACCGACCGGTCTCCGCCCGCGCGCCCTCCCGCCCGGCTCACATGCACCGGTACGTCAGTCGCGTCCGCGCCTCTTCCGGGTTCTCCAGCAGGCCGGAAGTGTAGAGCAGCAGCTCTTTCGAGCCGCCGGGGGGCAGGTGGAAGAAATTGTCGCTCCACTCGATCTTCCCGATCCACTCCGGCTTCCCCGCAAGGTGCAGCCAGACGTACCACGCGAACCGCTTCGCCGTGACGGTGACGAGGCACACGTCTCCCGCCTGCTCCCGCACTTCGATCTCGATTCCGGGGTCGGGCTTCAGCAGGTCTTTTGGCTCGGCGAGGAGGAGGAAGTTCGGCTCCACCGCCCCGATTCGCTCGTCGTCCGGCGTGAACTCCACGTAGACGAACACCTCGCGCTCCCGGCCTTTTGCCGCGTCCAGCGGAAGCTCCGCCACCGGCGAGGCGCAGTTCGCCGCCAGCTTCACATGCAGCGTCTCCTCCGCCAGCCGCTCCCCCTCGAAGGTTTGAAGGGAGAGCGTCACCGTTCCGGCGACCTCCTGCAGCAGGTCGCTCGTGAGGTGGGCTTCCACCGCCTCGCCGTTCTTCACCAGCGAGAGCAGCACGGGCGCGTAGAACCGTTTCGCGGCGTAGTAGGCCGCTTTCGGCTCCCCCTCGGAGTCGATCATCGCCCAGGACTGCACGGGCCAGCAGTCGTTGAGCTGCCAGATCAGCGTCCCCCAGCACTGGCCTTTCTTGCGCCGCCAGTGCTCCACGCCGCACTTCAGCGCGTCCGCCTGGTTGATCTGGCTGTAATAGACGAGGTCCTCCAGCGTCTGCGGCTTCGGGTAGTGGATCTGGATGTAGCCCTGGTAAGTCTCGTACCCCTTGCGGGTCTTGTCGTGCCAGCGCACGGCGACGGAATCGGGGTCTCTGTCCATCTCGGCGAGGCAGGCGTTCCAGGTCGCCATGCCGCACGAGGAGGCGAACCCGAACTCGCTGGAGAAGCGCGAGTTGTCCTCGACGTAATGCACCCAGTCTCCGATGCCGTGCCACACGTCCCAATCGTGGCGGTCGCCGTGGGTCTGGGAGTTGGGGCTGTCGCCGCCGTAGGGCGAGGAAGGGATGTAAGGTCGTCCGGGATCCTCCACTTCGACGACGGCGGGCAGGACCTCGTGATAGAGGGCCTCGCCGAGGAAGCGCGGGGGCCGCTTGCCGCCCCAGCCGTCGTGGTACATCTGGTGGTTCTCGTTGTTCCCGCACCAGAGCACCAGGGAAGGGTGGGACC
>JAHWJO010000607.1 GCA_019348365.1 Armatimonadota bacterium
AGGCGGTCCGGCCCGAACAGCTCGAGGGCAGCGTCCCAGGCCGGGCGGATGCCCTCGAACCGGGCCGGAATGTCGGGATCTTTCGTATCCATGAGGCGGTCCATGGCGGCATCGCCGGCCCCGGCGGTCCGGAGGTCCGCTGCCAGGTAATTCCCGAAGAGGTCGGCGAGGATGTCCGGCCCCGCTTCGATCCATTCCCGGTCGGGGCGGAGGTGCTCGTGGGTGTCGCAGAGGGGAGTCTGCCGGATGTGCTGGGCGAGATCGGCGGGCATGAGGGCCTCCGGAAGAGGAGAAGAAAGGAGTGGATGGGGTACACCGAATACAGATTTTCCATTCACCCGGAGAACGCCTTTCACCTGTCGCCCTGTACGTTCCCAATATCCGGATCTCCCGGTCAAGCCTCCCCGCCGACCTGCCTATAATAGAGTCGTGAACGTCATCGCCCAAAAACCGGTCGTCACGTTATTCGCGGAGCCCGACGAGCGCGCCGACATCGTCTCGCAGCTCCTCCTCGGCGCGCCCGCGCGGGTGAGGGAGGAACGAGACGGTTGGATCTATATCCAAGGGTCGGACGCTTACTGCGGCTGGGCGATGAAAGGCGATCTTTTGCCCATGACCGATCGGTTCCCCGATGAAGGGGAGCAGGTCCGTATCGCGCTGCTGTACGCCAACCTGCGCCATCGACCCTGCAAGCGGTCCGCCCCGCTCCTCTGCGTGCCCGGCGGCGTGACGCTGCCCGTCGCGGGGCGGGAGCCCGGCTGGGTGGGGATGCGCCTGCCGGACGGGCGCGTAGGCTGGCTGGAGGAGAAGCGAACCGAGCCGGTTCTTCCGCTCCCGGCGGAGGCCGATGCCCTGCTGACCACGGCCCGGCGGTACCTCAGCGTGCCGTACCTGTGGGGCGGAGTGTCCGGCTTCGGCATCGATTGCTCGGGCCTGGTACAGGCGGTGTTCGGGCGGCACGGGATCGCCCTCCCCCGCGACGCGCACCAGCAGGCGGAGCTCGGCAGTCCGGTCTCGCGGGATGCAGTACGAGCAGGAGACCTTCTCTACTTCGCGCCGCAGGCCGATGCGCCCCGGCGGCGGATCACGCATGTGGGCATCGCCGTCGATTCGGGTACAATGGTGCATGCGCTGGGGAGCGAGTCGGTCGTGGAGACCCCCATCGAATCGGTGAGCGAATTCTGGGGCGCACTCCGCATCCTGGCTGACCGATAACGGAGGACCCTCCCCTCCCGTAAGACACCGACATGCGCGAAAGGTGGGTCCGATGGAAAAGCTCTGGGCGCCGTGGCGCATGGCCTACGTGGGAAAGAGCAACGAGCCGACCTCCGGATGCATCTTCTGCACGAAGCCGGAGGAGGACCGGGACGAGGAGAATTACCTCGTTCACCGGGGCGAGACGATGTTCATCATGCTCAACGCCTTCCCCTACAACACCGGCCACCTGATGATCGTCCCGTACCGCCACCTCGCCGACATGCGGGACCTGAACCCGGAGGAACTGCTGGAGTGGATGACCCTCTCTCAGCGCGCCCTCTCCGCGCTGGAGGCGGCATTCAAGCCGGAGGCGTACAACCTCGGCATCAACCTGGGTCGACCGGCGGGGGCGGGGATCGCGGACCACGTCCACCTGCACATCGTGCCGCGCTGGAACGGCGACACGAACTTCATGCCGGTGATCGGGGACGTGAAGGTGCTCCCCGAAGCGCTGGAGCAGAGCTACCACAAACTCAAAGCCGCCTTTCGGTGATTTTGGATTTTAGATTTTGGATTTTGGATTACCCACGCCGGTCGTTTTGCATGTGTCCAAGCCTCTTGTGAGTGTGATCCAGTCCTGTCGGAGTGTATTCGCACGCAATCCAAAATCCAAAATCTAAAATCCAAAATTGAAGGAGGGGTTCATGACGCAAGAAGAGATGCTCGCGCAGTTTGAGGAGGTGGGAAAAGCCGCTAGCACCTGCACCCGCTGCGACCTCGCCCTGACGCGCCGGAACGTCGTGTTCGGCGGGGGGAATCCCCTCACCCCGCTCGTCTTCATCGGGGAGGGGCCGGGGGAGAATGAGGACGCGACGGGACAGCCGTTCGTGGGACGCGCCGGGGCGCTGCTCGACAAGGCGCTGGCCGAGAACGGGATGAAACGCGAGCACATCTACATCACGAACACCGTCAAGTGCCGGCCTTCTCTCGTAGAAGGGAACCGGGTGAAGAACCGCCCGCCCCGGCAGGAGGAGATGGACGCCTGCCGCCCCTGGCTCCAGCAGCAGCTCGACCTCATCAAGCCGCTCGTGATCGTGTGCCTGGGCGCGCCCGCCGCCAACACGATCATCCACAAGAATTTCAAGATGACCCAGGAGCGCGGCCAGTGGTTCGATACGCCGTACGCGATGAAGGCGATGGCCGCGTTCCACCCCGCGTACGTCCTCCGGATGAAAGGGGAGGCGTACGACAAGGCGCGGGCATCTTTGGTGGCGGACATCGGGGCGGCGCGGAAGAAGGTCATCGAGCTGAAGAAGCAGCTCGCCGAGCGGCCCCCGGACCCGGAGGCGGAGCAGCCCACCCCCAAGGAAGACGCTCAGGATCCCACCCAGCTTTCGCTGTTCGGGGAGGAGTAGTTCAACTTTGGGAAATTAGGGAGTTGAGGAGTCAGGGAGTTGCGCCCTCACCCCCGCGCTTCGCGCTGGCCCTCTCCCAATG
>JAHWJO010000608.1 GCA_019348365.1 Armatimonadota bacterium
TTGCCCTGAGCCCGGGTCACGAAGATACGCGAATGCTGGGTCGACAAGACGCTTTCTTCGTCGTTGGTCATCAATTCTTCGTGGAGCTTCTCGCCGGGCCGGGCGCCGATGATGTTGATCGCTATATCCCGGTCCGGCACGCGACCGGACAGGCGGATCAGGTTGCGCGCCAGGTCGATGATCTTTACCGGCTGGCCCATATCCAACACGAAAACCTCTCCGCTCCTGCCCATGGAGGCCGCCTGAAGGACGAGCTGCACGGCTTCAGGGATCGTCATGAAGTAGCGGGTCATCTCCGGATGAGTGACGGTGATCGGGCCGCCTTTCTCAATCTGACGCTGCATGGTGGGGACCACGCTCCCCCGGCTGCCGAGCACATTCCCGAACCGAACGGCAACATACTCCGTCGTGCTGAACCGGGCTTTTGCCTGGATCACCATCTCGGCCAGGCGCTTGCTGGCACCCATGACGCTGGTCGGGTTGACGGCCTTATCGGTGGAGATGAGAACGAACTTCTTGACGCCGTACTCATCGGCCAGATCCACCACGTTCCGCGTGCCGAAGACGTTGTTCTTGATCGCTTCTTCCGGATGGGCTTCCATATAGGGGACGTGCTTGTGGGCGGCGGCGTGGAACACGACCGTCGGACGGTACTTCTCGAATACGGTGCGGAGCCGCGTGGGGTCTTCCACGGATGCAATCACCGGGATCGGCGTGATACCAGGGAGGGATCGGAGGTCCAGCATTGCTTCGTGGATGCTGTTTTCGCCGCGACCCAGGAGAATGAGCGTATCCGGTGCCATGGCAGCGACCTGCCGGCAGATTTCGCTGCCGATGGACCCCCCCGCTCCGGTGACGAGCACGCGCTCCCCGCTGAGGAAGGCCCGCATCTGCCGGGTATCCAGTTGGATGGGATCGCGCTCCAGCAGATCCTCCAGCTTTAATTCCCGGGGCTTGGGGAGGGAGCCGTTCACCACCTGATCGATATCCGGCACGATGGAGAGCCGCGCCGACGACTGCTCGCACAATCTCACGATATCGCTCAACTGGCTGCCGGTGATGCCGGGGACCGCGACCAGCACGTCATCGATCTGATGGGTTTCCAGAATCTCCGGGATCATGGCGAGCGGACCCAAAACGGGCCGTCCGTGGATCCGCATCCCCTTCTTCAGGGGGTCGTAATCGACGAAGCCGACCAGGTTCCACTCCATGGATTGCAGAATGTCCCGGGCGATGCGTTCTCCCACGCGTTCGGCCCCCACGATGAGGATCTGCCTGCGTTGCTCGTACTTCGCCGGATACTGAAGATTGCGCTTGCGGTAGTAGTACGGAAAGATGAGGCGGAACAGGAGTCGCCCGCAGACCAGAAGAAGAACGTTCAGGAGCGTATCGATGATGAGGACGCTCCGGGGGAATCCGATCGGCATCCAGACATAAAAGAGGAGCGCCAGGATGCTGCTGCTCAGGAAGGTGGAAGTCAGGATCAGGCCCAGGTCATGGATGCTGACGTACCGCCAGGAGGGCTGATAGCGGCTGATGAGGAGGAGCGCGCCGAAACGGACCGCGAGAATGAAGGGGAGCGTTCTTGCCATAACCGAGAGCATGTCCTGAGTGATGCCTTGGTCCAAAAACCGGATGGCGAAAGCCAGTCCGAAAGACGCGGCGATCAGGGTCAGGTCGATGGTTATTTTTGTTAAGGTTCTCATACTCTTCGGAATACGCATCAGTTCCATCACCTTATGGATAACGAGACGCCGGCAGACCGGCCTCAGGATTTTACAATAAAACGTTGAGAGGTAAACCGATGGGAGAGGTTTGTTGCCCCGTTCCCGCTCCATTGAGATAGAGCGACAGCCGTCCTCTCTCCTTCAATTTTCGCGGGAGAAACATCTATCCTGACCATAGGAAACAGGGATAGTTTCCGATTCTTTGTTCTTACGGTCCCGATGGAGGCGGAGGCAGGAACGTCGCTTTAAAACAACAAAAACAGTATATCACGAATTCATAAGATAGGGGAGAATCCGTTCGAGCGTGAAAATCCGAATTTCTCACGCAATTCTAACAGCCCATGATGAAGCCCCTTACATGATCAGGCCCCGTAATAGTCGCGATACCAGGCCACGAACCGTTGGATCCCCGTCTCGACCGGCGTATGCGGGTTGAATCCGGTGTCGCGCATCAGATCCTGTACATCGGCGTACGTCGCTTCAACGTCGCCGGGCTGGATCGGCAGCATCACTTTTTCCGCCGTTCGACCCAGGCATCTCTCCAGGGTCTCGATGAAACGCATCAGCTCGACCGGCTGGTTGTTCCCGATGTTGTAGATCGCGTACGGCGCGGAACTCGTGCCCGGATCAGGAGATTCGCCGGACCAGTTGGGGTTCGGCCCGGGGACATGATCGAGCAGGCGGACAATGCCTTCCACGATGTCGTCGACGTAGGTGAAGTCCCGCCGCATCCTCCCGTGATTGTACACCTCGATTGGCTGGCCCTCCAGAATGGCTTTGGTAAACTTGAAGAGCGCCATATCCGGTCTCCCCCAGGGCCCGTACACGGTGAAGAATCGGAGCCCGGTGGTGGGGAGTCGATAGAGGTGGCTGTAGGTATGCGCCATCAGCTCATTCGCCTTCTTGCTGGCAGCGTAAAGGCTGACCGGATGATCCACGTTATGATGCACCGAAAACGGCATCTGC
>JAHWJO010000148.1 GCA_019348365.1 Armatimonadota bacterium
CGCGACCGGGACCACCGCCGGCGGCGATGACGCGCCTCCCTCGCCCGCCACCTCTCCCGCTACGGTTATCACGTGACCGAAGCGCTCCATGCGGAGGCGGCCCTGAAGCTGCTGAGGGAAGAGGAATTCGACCTGATGCTGCTCGATCTCGGGCTGCCGGACGTGGACGGGATCACCTTCTGCCGCCGCCTACGCAGCGACTGGCGGCTCCCGATCGTCATGCTCACGGCCCGCAGCGACGGGTACGACAAGGTGATGGGGCTGGAGGTCGGCGCGGACGATTACATCACCAAGCCGTTCGCGCTGCCGGAGCTGCTCGCCCGCATCCGGGCCCACCTCCGGCGAACGCGGGAATACGGGATCGACGCCCTGGAGCGACAGCAGAAGACGGTCGGCCCGCTCGTCGTGGATGAGGGGCTGCACGATGCGACCGTGGAAGAGAAGCCAGTCGGGCTGACGGACAAGGAGTTCGACCTGCTCTGGCTGCTGGCGAGCCATGCGGGGCAGGCGTTGAACAAGGACTGGATCTTCGAGCAGGTCTGGGGCTACGATTCGGAGTTGGGGATCAAGATTCTCCCCGTCTACATCCGCCGCCTCCGGCAGAAGATCGAGCGGGACCCGGACCGCCCCGTGCTTCTCCACACGGTGCGGGGGTACGGCTACCGGCTCGCGGCGGAAGAGCCGGACGAGGCGGCGAAATGAGGGGATCCCCCCTGTCATTCCGAGCGGAGCGAGGAATCTGACCCCGATGACGAAAGATTCTCTCCCGTACGAAAACCTCTCTCACAGGACGAAAGACTCGCTCCCGTACGGCCAGATCCCTCGCTTACGCTCGGGATGACATTGAGAGTACGATTCGGGACGATATGGAAGAGAGTCGGGACGACATAAGGGTCCGTGTCAGCAGGACAAGAGGAGTGAGCTTGCTCGTTGGAGCGTGGCATGAATATTGGATGCTTGCTTAAGGAGTGGCTCACGCCTGAGACGGTGTCCTGAAGTTCATAGCACCTCCCGGGGAAACAGCAAACCGGCAAGAAATTATCTGCTCTTCGACAATAGAAGAGGACTATCTATGGGCATGAGAGAAATCAGATTTACTTTCACACTTCCAATCGTATGAACGGTAAAACTCTCATGCTCCTCACTCCTGATGCAGAAGCTTCGGCCCTCAACCAGAGGGAGGCCGTCCGGACGGTACTCCAGGTCCTCCGCCGCACGCTCGGGCTGCGGATCGCCCTCGTCGCCCGGATTGCTGAAGGGACCTGGACCGCCTGCGCCGTGCTGGACGATGCGGACTTCGGCCTCCAAACGGGAGACCAGTTGGATCTCTCGTCCACCTACTGAAATCTGGTAAGAGGGACAGTTGCCCCTCTGGTCATTTCTAAAGCGAGTGACGACCCCCGCTACCGGGATCACCCCGGCCTGAAACTGTATGGGATCGAGAGCTACATCGCGGTCCCCCTCTTCCGTCCCGACGGGAGCTCCTTCGGAACGCTTTGCGCCCTCGACCCGCTCCCCTCCTCTCTCACGACCGACGATCTTGGCCTGCTGCAGCTCTTTTCCCAGCTCATCACCTGCGAGCTCCGGGCCGAGGAGGACCTGCAATTGCTCCACCGGCTCCTGCGCCGAATGGAACAGGGCCGGGATCAGTTCCTGGGCATGGTCGGCCACGATCTCCGCAACCCCCTCACGACCATCAAGCTCTCCGCCTACGCCCTGATGCAAAGCTCCACCCTGACTGCCGACGACCGCCAGGAGGTCGTGCTGATTGAGCAGAGCGCCAACCGCATGTGCCGGCTGACCGAAGACCTCCTGGAGTTCACCCGGAGCCGGCTGGAGGGAAGATTCCCCATCGAGCCCCGGCGGGCGGATCTCCACGATCTCTGCTACCGCTCAGTACGGGAGTATAAATCCCTCTATCCGGGCCGGAAGATCGGCCTGTCGCTGGAGGGGGATGGGGAGGGGGTGTGCGACCCGGACCGGATCTCGCAGGTCCTCTCCAACCTGCTGGATAACGCGCTCCGCCACAGCCCGGACGGGACGCCGGTCGAGATTCGAGTCCGGGACCGTCAGGGGGAGTTTACTTTTGAGATTCACAACGAAGGTCCGCCCCTGTCCGAAGAGGTGAAGGAAACCTTATTCCTCCCCTACGTTCAGGACATGCAGGGGAAGGGGAACAAGGGAGGGTTGGGTCTGGGGCTCTACATTGTAGACCAGATCGTCCGGGCGCATGGGGGCACGATTCAAGTCCGGTCAGCGGCGGAAGAGGGCACCACTTTCGACTTAACTCTGCCCTGCCGGCCCGTGTAAAAACTGTCTTGCCCCATCGCTCCCCTTTCTTTTTCAGGTCCATCACTTTGTACCCGCGACGGTCCACGGCCCGCCCATCCCCGCGCTCCGGAGCGCGGGGTGAGAGATTGGGTTGTCTACTTGCTCTATCATATAGGCGTTCGCTTATTTTTGTTTCCGTTCTTCTGATTCGGCTATGATAAAGGCGGAGGAGTGTTCGGTGTTACTCCTTGATATTGGAGTAAAGAACACAAGCAACGGATGCGGACGGGTTCATCACCCGCCGCCCAGGCAGAAGGAGTCCTATCATGAACGACAGAGGGAAGCGAGGGATCGCCGGTAACTCTATCGGGGCGATGATGCTGAGTGTCGGCTTACTGATTCCCCTCAGCGGCTGTAATCAGCCCGCCGTTCCCCCGGCTCAGGACACCGCCGTGGGGACGGAACCGGCGACGACGGGAACGGCTGTCGGTGCGGCGGGCGCGTGGGAAGGCGCGACGGTGTCGGAGGTCGTCGGTAACGCCGCCGCGTACGCGGGCAAAACGGTGGTAGTGAGCGGGGATGTGAACCGGATCTTCGGCTCGCGCTCGTTCACCCTGGGGGGAGAAGGGTGGCTCGGGGGGGAAGAACTCCTCGTCGTCACCACAGAACCGATTCCAGCGGTCCTGAACCGCCCGGCGGATACGCCGCTGACAGACCGGGATATCGTGCAGGTAGTGGGCACCGTCCGTACTGTTACCATCGTGGAGATCGAACGAGAACTAACAATCGACCTGGATCCGGCCATCGAGACGGAGTTCAACACCCGACCGGTGCTCATCGCCCGCGAAGTCGATGTGACTCCGGCGACCGGAGTCACGACCGTAACGACGCCGGGAGTCACAACGGGCGCAACGCCCACCACAGTGGCGCCTCCCACCACGGTTCCTCCTGCAACGACCCCTCCATAAAGCGAATTCAGCCTGGCTCGGAGGTCAAGGGCTACGGGTTGAAAGTCCTTTCTCGAAAGGATGCACGGGCTCTGGAAACGGTCGACCGTTTCCAGAGCTTTTTCTTTTTACTTACAGGAATGATAAGGCACATAAGGTTCCTATCTCCTTGAGTCATTGATCCCATGAGGTTGTGGCTCCGGCATAAATATCGGACAATAGAAGGGATAGATGGGTCCCGTTCGTCCCCAGAGTCGTGTGCCGGGGATGAGCCGAACCGGATTTCCGGCGGGGTTTCTTGTTCCGCCGGAGCCGCTCCGCATCCATGTAATTCTGATCCGCCCGACTTGACTCTCTTCAGACGTACGAAAGCTCCGGCGCGTGGGCACGCTTCAGAGCTTTCTGCCGCGTATCTCCGTGTGTCTCCTCGATTTACGATTAGAAGGATTCCCCCATGCCATACCGAATCAACCGCCGCCGCCTCCTGGAGGGGATGGCGCTGGCCCCGCTCGCGATGAACGCGACTCTGGCCCATACCCGAACGGCCTTGACTTCCGGGGACTCCCCGTCGCTTCAGGCGGCGCGGGCCGCCCGTCCCTCCCTCGACCACCGCGCGCTCGACCGGCTGGGCTGGAATCTCGCGTCCCAGGCGTACACGTTCCGCGAGCTGACGCTGTTCGAGACCATCGACGTGCTGAACGCCCTCGGCATCCGGTACATCGAGATGTACCCCGGCCAGCGCTTCTCCCCGGACAATCCGGCGCGGTTCGACCACAATGCGCCCGCCGGGCAGGTGGCCGAGCTTCAGAGGAAGCTGCGAAGCGCCCGCGTGACCCCGGTGAACTACGGGGTCGTGGGGCTGAACAACAACGAGGCCGAAGCGAGGAAAGTCTACGACTTCGCAAAGGCGATGCGGCTGCTAACCATCGTCTCGGAGCCGCCCGAAGACGCCCTCCCGCTGCTGGACCGCCTCAGCCGGGAGTACCGGATCGGCCTGGCCCTGCACAACCACCCCCGCCCTTCGCGCTACTGGAACCCGAACACGGTGCTGGAGGCCACGCGGGGCCTTTCCCAATACGTCGGGGCCTGCGCCGACACCGGGCACTGGTACCGGTCGGACCTGTCGCCCGTGGAAGCGCTGGATAAGCTGGAAGGCCGGATCATCTCGCTCCACTTCAAGGACCTGAACAGGCAGAAACAGGACGTGCCGTGGGGGACCGGCGAGTGCAATGTGCGAGCGATGATGGCGGAGCTGAAGCGGCAGGGGTTCCGTGGCGTCTTCTCCGTGGAGTATGAATCCACGTCCGGAGCCGAGCTGGTCCGCAACGTGGCGCGGAGCATCGATTACTTCAGCCGGGTCGCGCGCGAGTTGGCCCCTCAGAGTCCGCCGCGCCGATCGGCGCCGCTCATCCCGTTATTCAACTAACGCGCTGGAGGTTGAGGCGCGGCAGCGTGTTCGAGGGGAAAAGGGAATGTATCTTCGTAGAACGGTGAATCGGATCCGCCTTCTGATCGTTGCGGTGGGCGCAGCCCTCATGTCGGTCGGGGCGGCATCGGCGGACTCGGGCGGCCCTTCTCCCGCTGCGACGAAGCCGCTGCCCTACACGGGGGTGAACCTCGCCGGGGGAGAGTTCTTCGACCCGCAGAAGGTTCCCGACCCCGTCTACGGCAAGCATTTCACCTACCCGACGGAGGCCGATTTCGATTACTTCGCGTCGAAGGGGATGAACGTCTTCCGTATCCCGTTCCGCTGGGAGACGCTCCAGCCCCGAGTGGGAGAGCCGTTCCGAAAGGCGGAGATCGACCGGCTCAAGGCGGTGGTGACGGGGGCGACCCGGCGCGGCCTCGTGGTGATCCTCGACCTGCACAACTACGCCCGCCATTCCGGGAAGATCATCGGGAGCCCGGAGGTGAGCCACGAAGACTTCGCGAACTTCTGGGTGCGGCTGGCGCGGGAGTTCCGCAGCGACCGCCGGGTCTGGTTCGGGCTGATGAACGAGCCCCACGGCATCTCCGCCGAGCAGTGGGTCCCGGCGGCGAATGCGGCCATCGCAGCGATCCGCAAGGCGGGCGCGACGAACCTCCTCCTGGTGCCGGGGACCGCCTGGACGGGGGCGCACAGCTGGCTCGACGATTGGTACGGCGGCGCGAACGGGGTCTGGATGCTGAACGTGAAGGATCCGCTGAACCGGTACGCCTACGACGTTCACCAGTACCTCGACAAGGATAGCTCCGGCACGCGCCCGGAGGTGGTCAGCCCGACCATCGGCAGCGAGCGGCTGCGGAAGTTCGTGGAGTGGAGCCGCAAGCACAAGAAGCGAGCCTTCCTGGGCGAGTTCGCGGTCCCGGCTACCGAAGAGGGGCGCGCGGCCCTCCACGACATGCTCCACTCGATGGAGCGGGACCGGGACGTGTGGCTGGGCTTCACATGGTGGGCCGCCGGCGCCTGGTGGGGGGACTACATGTTCTCGATCCAGCCGAAGGACGGGAAAGACCGCCCGCAGATGGAATGGCTTCGCCCCCACCTGCAAGGGAGATCGGCGGGGAAGCGCGTCCCCCGGAAACCCGTCTCAGAAGCCTCGCAGGGACCTCGAAGGAAAGATTGAAATGCAGCCATACGGTTTCCCTGACAGGTGACAGGGATTCGCGGGAGAGCGAAGGGTAAAGGTCCGTCGGACTCCAGTTTGCGGCAGGGCGATCATCTCACGCGGGCGTCGCGGAGGTACTTTACGTGGCTGTCGAGGAAGAGCCGGTTCCGCCCCCCCGAATGCACGGCCAGGCCCCGCAGGTCTTCATCGACGGACTGGATCGTTTTGGGGAAGTAGGGGTCCACCGCCAGCTCCACGTCCGCCGCGCTGTCGGGCTTCCCGATCACCCGGTCATCCGCCGCGCGGAGGTCGGCGACGGCTTCGTCCACCGTCTTGCCCCAGAAGTTATCGAGGGAGACCTCCTCACCGATGCGGTCGAAGCGCCAGAGCCAGTAATAAGTGGTGAGGGCGTCGGGGGCGTCGGAGGTGCGCTGGGCGACCTGCGGCACCTCCTCGAACCCGCCCGTGCTGGGGCAGGCCCAGACCCCGCCGGAGCGGATGTAGGGCCGGAGAATGACGGCGGCCCATCCGGCGCGCGGGTCGGAGGGGGGCCAGGAGGTCCAGGGCCGATAGCCGCCGGGGAGAGAGGATTTCAGATCGCGGCGGTCGGGGAGGAGGTCGTCGTACGTGTCGGTGTAGAGGGAAAAAGCAAGGCCGATCTGCCGGAGGTTGCCGATGCAGGAAGACTGCCGCGCCTTCTCCCGCGCTTTGGCGAATACGGGGAAGAGGATTGCGGCCAGGATCGCGATGATCGCGATGACGACGAGCAATTCGATGAGAGTGAAACCGGGACATTTACGGAATCTGCGACGGAATCTGCGTGAAGCAAGCATAATGAGAAAATCCAGCAATAACGGAAAAGCGCCTGATCGGAATGCAGCCCTGTTCAACATCCTTTTACCCCTACGCTTAGATCGTCAAAAGGGGAGAGGATCACGCCTGTAGATCATCAGGGGGATAAATCGGTTCCTCAGATAGGAAAGTAATGGATAAGGCCCCCAAACTCGCAGACGGAGGAGTGCGAACGGGCCGGAATCGGATTTTGAGCAGAGGAGCGTTTTCTCGTATGTGATTTATCCGGTGAAATCGGCTAGAACGAATAGAGAGCGCCGCCCTGTGCGGGGAGGGGTTCGCCGGAAAGGTGTCCTCTCATATCAATGAGGACAGCCCGATTCGTCCCTCACCACGTCACGTATGAGCGTCTCCCTCCGCGCCGTCTCAGGAACCCACGAAATTTCCTGGAGAAAATTGGCACAATAATAGAGGAAGGCCACTCGAAACGGAATCTCTGAACAGACAGGAAGTAAGACGCCCTTGAAGGATACTCTCAGCCTCTACCATGGCCCCAACGCCGGCTACGTGCTGGAGCTGTATGAACGTTACCGGGAAGACCCCCAGTCGGTGGACGCGGAGACGCGCGCCCTGTTCGATAACGCTCCGCCTCCGGAGGAGCTGCTTGCCCCGGCGGGCGAAACCCCGGCTCCCCCCCGGCGGGCGGCGCCGGAGGTGGATATCAGCAAGATCGTGGGAGCGGCGCGCCTCGCCCGGATGATCCGAGAGGTGGGACACCTGGGCGCGTCCATCGACCCGCTGGGCAGCCCGTCGCCCGGCGATCCGGGGCTGCGGCTCGGCACCCACGGCCTCTCGACCCGCGATCTCGTCGCGCTGCCCGCCAGCGTGGTGGGCGGTCCCATCGCGGAGCAGTCGAAGAACGCCCTCGAAGCGATCAGCATCCTGCGAGTCGCCTACTCCAGCACCATCGGCTACGAAGACGATCATATCCAGATCGCCGAAGAGCGCCGGTGGCTCCGCAACTCCATCGAGTCGCGCCGGTTCTTCAACGATTTCAGCGAAGAAGAGAAGCGGGTACTGCTCAACCGCCTCACCGAAGTCGAGCTCTTCGAGCGCTTCCTGCACCAGACGTACATCGGGCAGAAGCGCTTCTCCATCGAAGGGTGCGACATGCTCGTGCCCATGCTCGACCTGATCCTGAGCGCGGCGGCGGACGCCGGGGTGGGCGAGGTGGTGATGGGCATGGCCCACCGGGGCCGCCTGAACGTGCTGGCCCACGTACTCGGGAAACCTTACTCCGCGATCCTCGCCGCATTCCAGAGCATGAAAGGCGAGAGCGCCGCCGAGTCGGACAAGGGGACCTACGGCTGGTCGGGCGACGTGAAGTACCACCAGGGCGCGGGCCGCATCTACAGCGGCAAGCGCTCCGACATGCCGGTGTCGCTGGCCTCGAACCCGAGCCACCTGGAATTCGTGGACCCCGTCGTCCTCGGGCGCACCCGCGCGGCGCAGGAGCGGCGGCACCAGCCCGGCCCGCCCGTCCAAGACCCCCAGGCCGCCGGGTCCATCCTCATCCACGGCGATGCGGCCTTCCCCGGACAGGGAGTCGTGGCGGAGACGCTGAACCTCTCACAGATCCCCGGCTACAGCGTCGGCGGGACGATCCACATCATCCTGAACAACCAGATCGGGTTCACCACCTCCCCCCGCGAAGGCCGCTCCACGCTGTACGCGAGCGACCTCGCGAAGGGGTACGAGATCCCCATCGTCCACGTCAACGCCGACGACCCGATGGCCTGCATCGCCGCCGCGCGGATGGCGTACGCCTACTGCCGCGAGTTCCACAAGGATTTCCTCATCGACCTGGTGGGCTACCGGCGCTGGGGGCACAACGAGGGCGACGAGCCGACCTTCACCCAGCCCCGGATGTACCAAGTCATCTCCCAGCACCCCACCGTCCGCGAGCTCTGGGCGCGGTCGCTGGAGCGGGAAGAGATCGTCACCCGCGAAGACGTGGAGGCGATGGAAAAGACGGCGTGGCAGCGGCTCCAGGAAGCCCGTGACGAGCCCGTTTCCCAGCAGGCGCAGAAAACGCCGACGATGACCGCGCTCCCGCCCGGCCAGACCCGGCATGTGGAGACGGCGGTCCCGGTGGAGACGGTGCGGGCGATCAACGACGCGCTGTTCACCCCGCCGGAGAACTTCAACGTCAACTCCAAGCTGGAGCGCCTGATGGCCCGCCGCCGGGAAGGGCTGGGGGAGCCGGGCGGGATCGACTGGGGGCACGCCGAAGCCCTCGCCTTCGGGACCATCCTCGCCGAAGGCACGCCGATCCGCATGACCGGGCAGGACGTGGAGCGGGGGACGTTCAGCCACCGCCACCTCGTGCTGAATGACCCGAAGACCGGCGGGGAGTACTCGCCACTCCAGACGCTCCCCGCCGCGAAAGCATCCTTCGCGATCTACAACAGCCCGCTCTCCGAGATGGCGGTGCTGGGGTTCGAGTACGGCTACACCCGCCACGCGCCCGGCACCCTCGTCCTCTGGGAAGCCCAGTTCGGGGACTTCGCGAACTCGGCGCAGGTGATCATCGACCAGTTCATCGTGGCGGGGTACGCGAAGTGGCGGCAGACGCCCACGCTTGTCATGCTGCTGCCCCATGGCTACGAAGGGCCGGGGCCGGAGCACTCCAGCGCCC